>NZ_DIXC01000006.1 GCF_002435945.1 Mesotoga sp. UBA6090 | reverse complement strand
CCTTAGCTGGACGTGCACACTCCCCACCGCAAGCGGTCCCCCCCGCTCGAGCGGGATTTAAGAGCCGGACTTCCTGAAGAACGTGGCGAGACGCAAGGCTGCTTCGCGGGGAAAAAAAATCGGGTTAGAAGAGCGGGTTTAGAAGTACGGTTTAATAAGATCGGGTGGAAAGAAGGAGCGCGTATGGATCTTGGGTATCGGGTCTTATCGACGTTTCTTATTTCAACTGACAATGTGGTATTCTATGGATGAAGCAATAGCTTCATATTTTGCCGAGACTCACACGAGAGTGAAGCAAATGCTTCATTTGGAGATGCATGTATGGATTTTCTTTTCAGTTCGAACATACTTATCGACTTTTCTCTTAAGAAGGCTCTGAAGATTTTTGCGGACGAGAAGATCTCTGGTGTTGAGATATGGGTTGAGCATCTGTGGAGAGATAAGAACGACCTGTCAGAGATAAGGCAGTTGCTAGACGGTTTCAATCTTAAACGAACTCTACATTCCCCGAGTAGAGACGTTAATATCACCTCTTCTAATCCGGGAATACGTAAAGAGTCGATGAGACAGACTTTCGAGGCGCTTGAGATCGCAACTCGACTTGGAGTCGAGGTTGTCACTGTTCATCCCGGACACATGTCTTCTTCAAAGGATAGACCAGGAGACTACTTTGAAGTGCAGCTTGAGTCATTTCAGGAGATTGCCAAGATGGCAAGGAAGTCTGGTCTAAAAGTAGCTGTGGAAGTTATGGAGAAGAAACCGATGGAAATTATCACAGAACCGGAAGACTTAAATTCGTTGCTTGAGTACGTGGATTTCGATTGCATGGGTACCACCTTTGATGTTGCTCACGCCGCTTCGTGCTTCAAGAATAAGGTCGATCAGGAGGTTCTGAATGGATTGATAGTTGATTACATGAGCAAGCTGCGGAAGATTTTCAACGTCCATGTGAGCAATGCCACTTTGACAAAGGTTCATACTCCGTTGCTTAGAGGAGAGTTCGATTTCTTTCCTGTTCTCAGGGAACTAGCGAGTATTTACGATGGGACGTTAACAATCGAGGGATTCGCACCGGGAGACGGTATGCAAGTTCTGCGAGAGAACAGGACCGTTACTTCCGGATGGAAGGAGATGCTCGAGAATGTTTGACAAAGAGTATCCGGTTCTTGAAGAGCTAATCCGTGATCAATACGAGGAAGAGGGAATAACCGACTACTGGATAGAGCCTCTGGTATCCTGCAAAGGAGGCAGGGCTATCGGCAGGATTTCCGACGGCGATACAGTTCTGTTTTGCTGTCGGAGAGGGGAGAGAGAAGTCCAGTTAACGGAAAGTTTAGTTGACTCAGAGTTTAAACGCTTTCATGTTGCCCGTTTCAACCACCTCCGTTTTCTCCCTCTTGTTGAATACCACGAGAAGTTTTCTCACATCAAGTCGATCATCGAACCTGTAAGGCCTTCCGTTACTCTAGGCAGAGTGCTAAGCAAGGCGGGTTTCAAACAGCTCTTGATAACCGAGACAGAGAAGGAGTCCCATGTTACGTTCTTCTTCAACGGGCGAAGGAGCAGGCTCTTTCCGGGGCAGATAGCAGAGATAATCCCCAGCTGGAGGAATTTCGAAAAGCATCCAGAGATGAGAAGCTCAGAGATCGGCTCTTCGCTTGTAAAGGCAATGGATAAGTACGACTTCATTATAGTGAATTTCCCTGCAGGTGATGTGATTGGCCACCTGAATGAAATGGAGCTGAAGATCAAAGCGGCCGCCGAAATTGATGTAGCTCTTGGGAAGGTCTACAAACAGGCCATCGCACTAGGTAGAACTGTAATTATCACAGCCGATCATGGACTGATGGAGAGGGGAAGGAACGAGGACGGTTCTCCATCGGTGTCACACACGACTGCCCCAGTGCCGTTTATAGTTGTCAATCGTCAATTAGGAAAACACAGCGTCATCGCAGATAGTGGTTCACTCGCAGATATAGCTCCCACTATTCTTTCCCTTATGGGAATCGATAAACCGCCTGAGATGACGGGATCGTGCCTGATCAAGGATATCCCTGTTTCCAGTGGCGTTGTGCTAGTGATCCTTGATGGCTGGGGAGAAGGAAATAGAGATCCGAGGATCAATCCTCTGGAAGCTGCCGAGACTCCGAATCTGGATTTCCTGAAGGAGAACTATCCATTTACCAGACTCAGGGCCAGTGAACAGGCAGTAGGTCTTCCCTCTGGCAGAAGCGGCAACTCGGAGACTGGTCACCTCACTATGGGAGCCGGCAGAGTGATCGAGCAGGATGAGTTACGGCTTGTTAGGGAGATGGAAAGAGGGCTAGAAAATAACAAGACACTTAAGGATGCAATAGCTAACACAGAAAGCGGGGCATCGGTTCACGCGATAGGAGTTCTTTCGGAGGCCAGCTCTCACGGCAACATCAGAGAGCTGCTTGAGATATGCAAAGCGGCCCGTCTGAATGGAGCTGATAGGATTTTAGTACATCTCATTCTCGACGGCAGAAGCGCTCCACCCAGAAGTGCAATAGATCTTCTGAAGAAATACAGGAAACAACTTGAACAGTATGAAGTTGTCAGTACAGTGGGGAGAGGCTTTGCACTTGACAGGAGCAAAGATTACGTTGGGAAAACAAAAAGGGTCTATGATTGTCTCGTGAATGGCACAGGGAAGTGTTTCTCAAGTCTTTGAAGTATGGAGGATCTATGAACAAGAACATGAAAATCCTTGATAGAGTTCGCGAGGTTTACCCCTCTCTTTCAAAATCTCAGAGGTTGATCGCAGACAGCATTCTGGAGAACTGGGAGAACACGGCCTTCGTTTCTCCGAGGGAGCTCGGAGAAAGACTTGGGGTAAGTGAGACCACGGTAATAAGGTTTGCAAAAACCCTTGGATACGCAGGCTTCAGCGAGCTTAGAGAGCACAGTCAGAATTTGATCAAAGAGAAACTCACCCCTGCCGAAAAGATGTCTGCAACCGTTCAGAAGATCAAGTCCGGAGAGACAACTTTTGATAGACTGCTCACAACAGAAGTCGAGAATTTGAAAGACGGCATCTCTAAGGTGTCGGCCGACGAGTTCTATAAGGCGGTGGATTTGATAGAAAACGCACAGAGAGTTTTCATTGCAGGTCAGGGGGTTTCGGAAGCCCTCTGCAAATTTCTGGAATTCAGGTTCAGAAGGATGCAGATCGATACTAGGCCAGTTACCGTCGGCGGTAAAGCGTTCTATGAGACTCTGCTGCTAATGAAAGACGGGGATGTTCTTTTTGGAATTGGTTTCTTCCGTTGCTCGCAAGACATACTGAGATCTTTCGACTATGCTAGAAGGAATGGAATACATACTATAGCTTTGACTCACAGCAGTGTATCGGAACTTGCACTCAAATCGGAAGTTACGTTGGTTGCTAACAGAGGCCCCGTCTCACTGCTCAACTCACTGGTCGTACCTATGGCGATATTGAATGCTCTTGTTCTGTATATTGCCGAGAGGGACGAAGAGAAACTCAAGGCTCTGAAGAAACTCGATGAGATACCCGATATCTTTGGATTCAACGGGAAACATTAGTCTCCAAATCCAATTTGAGGAGGTAGTCTATGAGAAAACTTGCTATCACTTTCGTGCTATTGATCTGTGTAGCAATGCTCTTCGGAGTAGAGAAGATTATGCTCTACACTTCGGTTCCGACAGAAATTATGACGGCTATAGCCGACGCTTTCATGGCGGAGAACCCGACTATTGAGGTCGAGGTCTTCAGGTCCGGGACGGGCACCATCCAGACGAAAATCGCAGCAGAAGTTGAGGGTGGTAATCTGCAGGCAGATGTCATCTGGGTGGCAGAGTTCTCCTACTATGAGACTCTCAAGAAGCAGGGACTCCTGGCGCAAATATTTCCAGAAGAAGCAAATGCACTTCCGGATAACTTCAAGGATCCCGAGAACTATTACTACGCCGGAAGGCTCATAAACATGGTCATCGCCTACAACACTAATGAACTCACACCGGAAACTGCTCCGCAATCCTGGACAGACTTGACCGATTCGAAGTGGTACGATAACTTCGTGATTCCCAATCCCGAGTATTCTGGGGCTGCTGTTGCCGCAGTAGGGGCGTTGGCAATCAACTATGGCTGGGAATACTTTGAAGATTTGAGAAAAAACGAGACGGTAGTCGTCAGGGGAAACAGTGATGTTGCACAGAAGGTCGCTGCGGGCGAGTTCCCGATCGGTATGACACTCGATTACATTGCTAGAGGGCTCAGAGAAAACGGCAGCCCGATAGACATTGTTTATCCAAAGGACGGAACGGTTGCAATTCCAAGCCCTGTTGCCGTGATGAAAAACACTGACAATATGGAAGCCGCAATGATTTTCATCAATTACATTCTTTCCGAAAAGGGCCAGAAAGCTCTGGTAGAGCTGGGATCTCTGGTGCCTATCAGAAGCGATGTCAATCCTCCGCCAAACACGCCACCTGCAGGAGAGATTCTCGATCAGGCCATGAAAATCGATTGGAAGGCAATTGAAGAGCTCACCACAGAGATAAACACGAAGTTTGCAGACATAATGTTGTTCTAGAAAGGCGAGGCCCGGCCGGTGTGGCGACCGGGCCTTTCATTTTGCCCTGGAGAGTGATCTCATGTATCATAAGAGGTTTAGAGCCGATCCGCTGATACTTGGAGGTACTTTCGTGATAATTGGAGTTCTCATAGTCTTTCCTTTCACGCTGTTGTTCATAAACAGTTTGAAGGCCGACGGGGTCTTCACTTTTCAGAATTATGTTACCGTTTTTCAGGCCAATAGGAACTACACGGCTCTCTTCAACAGTTTGAAGCTGGGTTTTTTCACATCTTTGTTCTCGGTTCTGCTGGGAGCTCCTTTGGCATGGCTCGTGACGAGGACTAATCTCCCCTTCGCGAAGCTATTTAAGACCTTGTTCATTCTTCCATATATGATTCCTCCATTTGTTGGAGCGATCGCTTGGTCTCAGCTTCTCAACAGGAGAAATGGATACATCAATTCCTGGGCAGCATCGCTTTTTGGGCTTGAAGGCCATGTCTTTGACGTTAACACCATGCCCGGTCTCATATGGGTTATGACTCTCTATCTCTATCCGTTCGTCTTCATAACTGTAGCCGGAGCTCTCGAAAGGATGGATCCCACTCTGGAAGAGGCCGCTCGGACTTGTGGCGCGAAGACGATGAGGATTATGAGAGACATTACACTGCCGCTTGTCGCTCCAAGTATTGCCGGAGGCGCGCTTCTTGTTTTTGCTTCGACAATCGCTAACTTCGGGATTCCCGCGCTGATAGGTATGCAGGGTAGAGTGTATGTCCTCACGACCATGATCTACTCATATATGCGTCGGGGATTAACGGGAATCGCAATGGCTTCTGCACTCTCAATTTTGCTGATGTCTATCTCAGTCGGAGCCTTGTTGTTGAACAACCTTTATCTGAAGAAGAAGCAGTACACGCTGATTTCGGGAAAGAGCATGAGGCCAACGAAGCTTGACTTGCGTCGCCGGAAGATACCTATCCTGATACTTGCTTTTCTCGTTGTCTTCGTGACAGTTGTCATGCCCTTCGTTTCTATCAGTCTCACATCCTTTCTCGACGCGTGGGGGGCCAAGATTACCTGGGATAACCTCACACTTAAGAACTACCGATATATTCTCTTTGAATATGCCTTGACGAAGGACGCCTTCAAGAACAGCTTCTTGCTTGCGATCTCTGCAGCCACTGTCTGCATGGTTTTAGGATCACTGATTGCTTATATCAGTGTGAAGACGAAGATTCGAGGAAGGAAGGCTCTCGAGGCCGTCTCGCAACTCCCCTACGCAGTGCCGGGAACGGTTGTTGCGATAGCTATGATTCTCGCCTGGTCGGGCAAGTATGGAATAAACCTCTACAATACATTCTGGATAATATTGCTGGCATATATTGCCCGTTATGTGGCCTTTGCGGTGAGGACTACTTCCGCTTCTCTGGAGCAGATTCATCCCTCGCTTGAAGAGGCCGCCAGGATCTCCGGAGGCAGCTGGCTGACTTCTCTTAAGGATATCGTCGTACCTTTGATAAGGCCGGGTCTCGTCGCCGGCTGGTTTCTAATCTTTATGCCTACCTTGAGGGAGTTGACCATGTCGATACTCCTGTGGGGGCCCAAGACAGTAACGATAGGCGTTGCGATTTTCGAGATGCAGGAAGCGGGTTATGTTCAAATTTCCTCTGCATTTGCCACTATTCTGCTTGTTATAGTAATTGTAGGCAACCTCTTTGTCAAGTGGTTGACAAAGGGCAAGGCCGGGATCTAGGGAGTGATGTGAATGTCCAGAGTTGTCCTCAAGAACCTTTCAAAATCATTCGGAGAAGTCAATGTTGTCAACGATATCAGCCTGGAGATAATAGATCATGAATTTCTCTCCTTTCTCGGACCTTCGGGCTGTGGGAAGACAACAACTCTTAGAATGATCGCCGGGTTTGACATGCCTACGGCCGGAGAGATCTTCATAGGCGACCGGCTGGTTTCATCTGCTGAGAAGAAAGTCTTCGTTCCACCCGAAGAAAGGAATGTGGGAATGGTCTTTCAAAACTACGCAGTCTGGCCGCACATGGATGTCTTCAAGAATGTAGCTTATCCTTTGAAGATAAGTAAGGTGAAAGCCGCCGATATTAGAGATAGAGTAATGAGGGTTCTTTCACTAGTCAAGTTGAAGGGGATGGAGAGCCGATATCCTCACCAGCTTTCCGGCGGGCAGCAGCAGAGGGTTGCACTGGCAAGGGCGCTGATTATGGAACCTGACGTGATGCTTCTCGACGAGCCGCTAAGTAATCTTGACGCCAAACTGAGAGAGGAAATGCGGTTCGAGATCAAGGACATTCAGAGAAGAATCGGAGTCACAATAATCTACGTGACTCATGATCAGGCAGAAGCTATGGCAATGTCAGACAGGATCCTGCTACTGCATGAGGCCACAGTTCAACAGCTGGGGACACCAAGAGAGCTGTATGAGAGACCCGAGAATCAGTTCGCCGCAGACTTTATCGGGCTGATAAACTTCATGAGAATAGAACTGATATCGAAAGGAGACGGCTTGTGCGCTAAATTTCTCGATGCAGATGACGATACTCCTTTTGACATAAATTACAGTCCAGATCAGCTCTCTCCCGGTTTGCAACGAGTGTTTGCAGTAAGGCCGGAAAACGTGAAACTGGTATCTCCTCAGGAGGGCCACGTTACTGGTAAAGTCAGGAAGAAGGTCTATCTGGGAAACATACTTGATTACCGTATCGTGCTTGGTAAAGAGGAGATCCGGGTGGAAGCTCCTTCTACTGCCAAATATGATATTGATCAAGTTGTCGGACTCAAATTCACGGACTATGTAATCTTCGAATAGTTTCCCTATGAATATTTGCAGCCTCCATGGGTTGGCTCAATTTCCTATATATTCCGGCGTTTCAGTAAGTATTCTCTTATCGCTTCAAGCCTTTCGGGCATGTGGGGAAAGCTCCTGTATTCAACGGGGATGCGCGAAAGATCGCTGAGATCGATCCACTTCACTTCGGAAATTGTGTAATAGACTTCATCTTCATCTTCCGGCTCCGATCCGGGAGAAGGAACCGAAGAACCGTCATATTCAAAGTGAAACATCTTCGCGGAGTAGTACAATCCGTCTTTCGGCAGTTCGATTTCGGCAATCATTCCTTGGGGTTCGATGTCGAGGCAGGTTTCTTCAAGAATCTCCCTTTTAACTGCCGCTTCATCAGATTCTCCGGAGAGTTTTCCTCCGCCGGGGAAGAGCCAGTCGTCAGGTCTCCCGTCGTTCCCCGAATGCTTTATCAACAATACCTTCATACCGTCTGAGATGACGCCTTCCAGTCTGTAAGACCTCATCACAACCCTCTCCAGGAGAGCTTCTGTTGCTCTGGCTATGTCTCTGTCTCGGCTCTTTTTTGAGAGTTCTGCAGAGAATCTAGCCGTGTTCTCAAGAGCCGTCCTAAGAGAATCGAAATTCAAACTGGCAAAGCAGCTGGAAAAGTTTTCAAACTCTGTCCTACTCAAGAATCTCTCAAGAAGTCTTGGCGAATACAGATGGTCAGTCTCACCGTGCAAAAGCGACAAGAGTCTGGCGAGATAGTGAAGATTCATGCTGTGGATCGTGCTGGCTCTGAAAAGATCCTTTCTGCTGAGAACTCCCCACTCCATGATGATTCCATTGGCGAGTTCCAGGTAATTCTGCTTGAAGGAAGCTTCTTCATCGATAGTGGGAAAGGTCTTGCAGAATTCCTCAGTTTTCTTTCTGAATTCACCGGATTTGTCGAGAAGGACTGTCTTTTCCAATTTACCAGGAAGGACAACGCCTCTCCAGGTATCGAGAACAGAGATTTCTTTTTCTGAGTGGAAGTGGAACTCTCCTCTCACAAAGAACTTCGAAAAGACCGCAGTCTTAACGCCGTGAGAGTTTGTGAAGTAGAACTCCACCGGAGCAACCTCTCTGAGCCATTGTTCATCGTTGAAGGTGTCAGCTGAATCATCCCTAATGAATATATAGAACTCTATGTCTGAAAACTTGTCAAAATCCTCTCTCGTATATGATCCGTAAGAGATGACCGAAACGATCCTTCCGTCTTCTCTCGAAGCATCCACAATTCTGTTGAGAATGTGGAGGTTCTTGGGGTTTTTAGATTGTCTGTAGAACTCGTCTTTCTGCATCTCCATCTCTTCACTTCCCTTCTTACTTGTTCGATCAAATAACTGTGGCATCTAACATGAAGAATAATATCATGATTTGAAGCCAGTCTGCCTTCGTCAAGAAGTGAGGCTGCTGCGCAGGAAGTGATGCCCGGAAGAGCATTTGGGGAAGTGAGGCTGCTTCGCAGGGAAACAAAGGATCGGGTTAGAAGAGCGGGTTAAGAAATACGGGTTAATAAGATCGGGTTACGAGGACCGGGTGTGAAACAAAAGATCAGGTTATGAAGATGAGGTTGTAGAAGCGGGTTATCAGAACCGGTTCTTGAAGAGAAAGATGCTGAAACAAGTAAAGACAAATTTGTGGGCTTATTCGGATGACAGGGGACCGTTGACGGACAACGATGTCTTGAGAGCGTTCAGCGGGTCTTCGTTCTTAAGCGGAAAGCGGCTCTTAGATGCGAGATCCCGTGCAGACCCATCACGGGATGACTAAGTGAGTAGATTCAGGGGACGCTCTACGGGATGACGGTGTGGGGGAATTATGGAATGACGCCCCTTCGTGTCATCCTCGTGCTTCTGGCCAGGATCTCGATTTTCCGCGAAAAAAGAGACAAAACCCTTTTAGAGATCCCAGATCCTTGCTTGACCTCTTTGCTTTTCCCTTCTCTCTACTCTCTGAATAATGGTTTGACCAAGAACGAAGAACAGGTCCTCGCTCTGGAATAACGGGTTCTCCACGGCGAACGGATAACCGTTCAACGGCAAACCAATTTCTGTTGCCCTTCCGACCTCAGACCCCATACCCCTAACCTCGTTTCTTGTTCTTCCCTCTTACAACTCACAACTTGCATCTTGCAACTGATTTTTTGCTCTTGACCAACCACCAATTCGCTATCCCCAACCCCGGCTTTCCCTCAAAGTCCAGATCCCGGGTCGGAGCCCGGGATGACAGCGTTTGGGCGTTCTGAAAATGCCACAGTCCGTCATGCTCCAAAAAACCGCTGTACGCTTAGGAACAAGAACCCGCTGAACGCTGTGAAGAACAGTTGCAAGTTGTCAGTTCCAAGTTGCTTTTTGAGCGAAAGCAAGAGCATCACATCCTTTTCCTTTGCTGTGTTGTCCTTCCACTTCCATATTCATTCGCTGTAATTGTTTTCAAAGATCAGATCCCGGATCAGGTTCGGGATGACAATGTGAGAGGCTTGAGAAAGTGCAATCTCCACGGGATGACGGCCTCAATAGCATTGAGGATCTTGATGGGTCACTTACTTCTGTTTGCCAGACTCTAGACCCGAGATCCCAGACCCGCTGTCAATCTTGTCTCTACCTGCTAACCACGACCCCGGCTTTTGTTCTCTTAATTCCGTCATGCCGGACCGTGATCCGGCATCTCGCTCTTGTTTTCTGACCCTGACCAAGAACGAAGAACAGATCCGCGCTTTGAAACGAAAAACTGGTCTTTTCGGCGAACGGTGAACCATTCAACGGCTAACCAGCTTTTCTTGCTCTTTCCTACCCCCTACTTGCCGCCCCCAATACCGTTTACGCCACCAACGATCTCGAGTATGCGAAAAAAGGCCCCGTTAAGGGACCTCTTCAATCTATTAGGGAACTTATTCGGTGAAATCTATTCTTCTTTTTACGCTCTTTTTGCTGTGGAATTCAAGCTGATCCTCTTCCTGAAAATCATCGAAGCCGAGCGCCTTTATTCCGCATTCCTTTGGGGCATCTACCCTGCTCGCGTCGTCTTTGTAATGTTTGAGTACTTCAATCGCGACGTCTGCAATTTCCTCGTTCTTTCTGTAAACTCTCATTTTGCCCTTCTTCAGC
The DNA here is from genome assembly GCF_002435945.1 of Mesotoga sp. UBA6090. Taxonomy (NCBI): domain Bacteria; kingdom Thermotogati; phylum Thermotogota; class Thermotogae; order Kosmotogales; family Kosmotogaceae; genus Mesotoga; species Mesotoga sp. UBA6090. The sequence goes on along the minus strand of NZ_DIXC01000006.1, from coordinate 1,810 downwards.
ACGTGTCCATCGTCAACCTGGACACCGGCGATAGTTCCAACTTTGCTGATTTTGAACAACTGTTTTATGTGTCCGTGGCCTATCACTTCATCGACTTCCTCGGGTTCGAGGAGACCCTCGAGCGCCTTTTTGAGGTCGTCTATCAGGTTGAAGATGATCTCGTAGACTTTGATCTGGACTCCCTCTACCTCTGCCTGTTTTCTTGCCTGGGCATCGGGTTTAACTTTGAAGCCCATTATTACGGCGTCGGAGGCTGATGCCAGCATTACGTCGCTCGAGTTTACAGAGCCGATACCAGAATGGACGACCTCAATCCTGACGTCTTTATTCTCTAGCTTGGCCATTGCCTGCTTCAGAGCCTCAACTGTACCGAAAGAATCGGCCTTGAGTATCAGCTTTAGATCCTTCTTCTCATCAGTGTTTCCGGTCATAGAGAGGAATTCTTCAAGTCTGATGTGGCGCCTGGTGGTAACCGACTTCTCTTTCTGAGCCTGTTTTTTTGCGTATTCGGCGAGCGATCGTGAAGTGTCAAGGTTTTCAACCGCGTACACAATGCTGTGGACATCGGGAACCTCGTCAAAGCCAATAATCTGAACAGGATCTGAAGGATGGGCCTCTTTGATTCGTTTCCCATGTTCGTTAATCAATGCCTTCACTCTGCCTGAGGCAGAACCGGCAACAACGTAGTCGCCAGGTCTCAAGACTCCGTCTTTTACAACGAGAGTTGCCAGGGGACCTACGGCCTTGTCAAGTCTTGAGTCTATAATGATTCCTCTCGCGTTTCCTTCGGGAACGCACTTCACATCTGCCACTTCGGCCACAAGAAGGATCATCTCCAGAACTTCCTCAACGCCCTTGCCTGTTTTCGCAGACACAGGAACGGTTACGGTGTCCCCGCCCCAGTCTTCGGGAACGAGTCCCAGCTTCGAGGCGAGCTGTTGTTTCGTGAGGTCTACGTTTGCATTTGGTTTGTCCACCTTGTTTATCGCAACAATTATGGGCACATTTGCGGTCTTTGCGTGGTTGTAAGCCTCTATCGTCTGCGGCATAACTCCGTCGTCGGCCGCTACTACTAAAACTACGATATCCGTTGCCTGAGCTCCCCGAGCTCTCATTTCAGTGAAAGCCTCGTGACCGGGCGTATCAATGAACGTGATCTTCTTGTTTCTTATCTCGACCTGATAGGCACCTATAGTCTGCGTAATGCCTCCGATTTCACCTTCGGCGACCTTGGCCTTTCTTATTCTGTCAAGCAGCGTGGTCTTTCCGTGGTCAACGTGCCCCATAACAGTTACGACCGGTGGCCGCTGGACCAGTCTTGAGCTTTCCTTGTAAGTTTCGGCGTAAGAATTTGAGATGCTCTCAAAGGGGTTGATCTCCTCTTCGTGAATGAGTTCCACTTCCCACTCATAGTTCTTCGCGATATTCATTGCATCTTCAAGCGAAAGAATCTGTCCCGGACGAAGAATTATCCCATTCATGAACTGATCCTTTATCACCTTCGAGATTGGAACGTTCATCTTCTTGGCGAGCACGTCGAGCTTGAATTCATTGCTCTTCAGCTTGATGGTTCTTACTTTATGCTCAACCGGAATTTTTTTCTCTACTGGGGGCTCCTCTTTGGAGACCAATTTCTTTTCAAGCTTCTTAACTTCTTTCTCCTGAATCTTGTTTTTTGCCTTTTCGGCCTTCCTTAAGAGTTCCTTTTTTTCTTCCTCGTAGAGACCAACTATAATATTTACGGTCTCCTCGTCAAGAACCGACATATGGTTCTTGACGGTAACGCCGAGCTCCTCAAGTTCATCCAGCA
>NZ_DIXC01000005.1 GCF_002435945.1 Mesotoga sp. UBA6090 | reverse complement strand
GGGAATTCACTCTTGCAAAAAACATTCTCTCTTATTCTCTCGCGCTCATAAGTTCTCTCTTCTCGGAAAACGGAGAACCGTTGACGACAGACCTGCTCTGACTACCGAATACCTATGTTACCGGAATGAAAATAATGGAGTCACGAAAAATCGCGCCGTTTTTCGCGTCCTCTCGCCCTCTCTTTCTCTCTCTCTCCCTCTCTGCTCTTCCTTCTCTTACCAGATTCCAGACCCGGCTCATACGCTCCTCTCTCTCGGTCTTTGGACGGTGGAGCGTTGACGGTGGACCTGTTCTAGTTGAACGAATACTTATGTTAACTGAATGTAAATAATGGAGTCTGTCCCGAAAGGAAAGGTCTCCGAAAGGTCTTGAAAAATCCTTTGGAAGCAACGGATGCTATAATTTGGTAGATACTCTGATCAATTATGGAAGGGGGGACAGACATGATTATAGTCTCCAAGGAAGAATTACTTGCTTTCAAGAAGCTGGATCTCTTGTATCAGATGAATCTCTTGCGGGAGCAGTCAGCAAGGCTAGAGCGAAGGTACGATTGTTCACTAGAAGAGTTTAGAAGCCTTGTTAATGATTCTGATGAAAACTATGAAATGTGGGATGACTTAATTGAATGGGAAGCATGCCAGTCTGCTCTTTCAGAAGTAAGTTCGCTGATGGAGAGAATAAATGCAGAAGATATTGAAGTTCGTTGAAAAATCCTTACTCGTCCAGGACTTCAAGATTCATGACTTCAAGACCGGTAAGAAATTTGCATACATTAAGCTTGAAATCCACTTCAAGAACTCATCGAAGGTCTACATATGGGAATTTGTGAATGCCACACAGAGGAAATATTCTTTCCATTGGGTTGTCGACACTCGGACCGAGATGAGGTGGGATAACTCGCCCCATCAATAAAGCATTAGAACTCATCCGCATCACCTTCACCTTAATCAAAACGTTTTTCCTTCTGAATGCTCTGATCCTGTAACGATATTGGCATGGATCGAAAGCTTGCTAACGAAAAGTGAAGACCTTGCACCAGAAGTCATACTATCTGAAATTCAGAAACTTCGCTGACAAACGGTTGAAATCAGAATGATCAAAGTACCAAGTTGAGAAATGAAATAGCCAGCATTACTTGCACCAAGTCCGACATTCAAGATAAATCCGGATTCTTTGCGAGATCTCATTCCTGACCTTCCCTCAGAAAGATGTCCTGCTTACTGACACGCTAACCCCAGGATGCTTCTTCGGTGAAGGCAACGTTGACTTGTGTTGGAATAAATTCTTTCAACTTCTGATAACTTACATCTCGAACTTGCGAATTAGTGCACATCCTCCGCCACTACGTGGCGCTCCTCCCTCAAGGGAGGACTTAAGATCAGGATCATCAGGAGCCAAATACAAACACACGCAAGAACAAGAATTTTAGTAGCATTTAACTCTCTGACTCATGGGTAATGGTTAGCTGCCTCAAGGGAGGATTCAAATTCCAGATCAAGAGCGGTGAACATTCTCAGCTTCAAAAAATCGCCAGTAGTTTCATCATACACCTTCATCTTCATCCCGTGGAGCCTGACCCAAAGTGCTCCTGTTTGGGGGGCCTGCATGGGATCTCACTTTTCTCATCAGTCTCGCCCTCTCTCTATTCTCTCGAACCAGAGATTACAAATCAAGATCTTCGCGTTCTTCCAACCTCTTTCCTCTGGGCTCTTACATCCTTTTTTTCGACCCCTTCACGATCCCTGTATTACGGAGGCGCTTTCCACATAATTTGCATAATATATGGATTATGAATCCATAAAAAGCAAGAAGGTGGTATTATTTACTTGGTGATGAAGATGGATTTTTCGACAGTAGCATTTTACAATCCATGGTGGGACGAAAAAAGCAAAAATACAAACCTTACTTTCCATCTAGTTGACAAGTACGAGAGTAGCTCATTCAAAAGAGACTACAATGGCTTTTTTGATCTGTCTGGAAATAACCTGTATGTCGTCAGGGGGCCACGTCAGATTGGAAAGTCTACATTACTGAAGTTTAGCATAGCAAAACTCCTGAAATCAGGAGAGAGGCGCTCTATACTCTATCTCCCGCTGGATACCATATCCAGAGCCGATGAGCTCAGAGACCTTTTGATTCAATATTTTCAATTCTCCAGAAACGAGAAGAAACGATATATATTTATTGATGAAATCACGATGGTTGATCAGTGGCAACGTGCAGTCAAGGAGGTCCGGGACAATACAGAAATGGTCAATGACTTCTTTGCTCTGTCCGGCTCCTCTGCAAGTGACTTAAAAAGATCATCTGAAAGGCTTCCTGGTAGAAAAGGGCAAAGTGGCGCAGATATTCTCCTTCTTCCGTTGACTTTCAGGGAGTACCTGAGCTGCAAGAGAGTTGACGGACTTCCGAAATGTCAACCCGAGGACATTCTGAAAATGGTCCCGGCAGACTCCTTTGAGCTGCTAATTAAGGACAAAATTCTTGAAACTGAATTCTTCAACTATATAGCTTCTGGAGGATTTCCCTCGGCAGTTGAAGCTTATGCAAAAGGTGAAAGTCGCGAGACGCTGGTAAGCACTTTCTGGGAGATCCTGATAGGAAACATAGAGAGGTATGGTCTTTCAAGAGCGAAACTCATCCAGATACTTACCTATGTCTCGACCAGACTTTCATCACGATTCTCCTGGAGCAGCGCAGCAAGCGAGGCGGAAATTGACACAAAGACATTTCAAAAATACGTTGAAGTCTTGGGAATCGACTACTTGCTTCTTACCCTCAAGCACATGGATCAAAAAACACATCTCCCATCAGAAAAGAAACAGAAGAAGATATATTACTGCGACAGACTGATCAGCGACGTAGTATCGCAGAAGCTGGGTCTTCAGCTTGACAGAAGCGCAATACTGGAGAACATCATGACGACCAACTGCGCATTCGCCTTTGGAAAGAACCTTGGCAATGGGCTTGATTCGATTACTGACGTTGGTTACTGGTACTCAAAAGAAGGGAAAGAAATCGATTTGCTAGTAAGACACGTTCCGATCGAGCTAAAGTATCAGAACAGCATAACCCCCCAAGATCTCTCGACCATAAGAAGACACTTCAAGAAGGGTATTGTGCTTTCGAAGCACACTCTTGATCTTTCAGGAGATATAAAAATACTGCCTCTTCACATCTTCCTCGCGATTACTGGAAATTAGGTCTTTGCTGGATTAACTTCGGCGAAAATGGGGAGTGACAAATTCTCTGATGTCTGTACCCAATCAAAGAGCCGCTCTTCGCTGGTCGGTGAACGCTTACAAGAGCCGAGAATGAGGATATCCGAGAGTTCGCTGCGCTCACGAGAAGACGAGAGCGACCGTCTTGCGCTCCCTCCTCTTCTCACACTCCTTAACCAAGAACGAAGAACCTGGACGCGTAGCGTCGGAACGAAGAACCCTCTTTACAACAATAGTTCGCAACGCTCTTGCGAGACCCAAGACCCGGCTTTTCGTTCTTGTCGGCGGACGGAAAACCGTTGACGGTGGACCTGTTCTAGTTGAACGAATACCTATGTTAACGTAATGTAAATAATGGAGTCTGTCACGAAAGGGTCCTTCTGTCTTGCGCCTGTGAGATGGCTTCCCCNNCGTTCGCCCCTACAGAATCACCTAAGATTGTCATCCCACAGTCCCCCCGTACTGTCATCCCGTGATGCTTCTGCACGGGATCTCATCTCTTCAGTCTCTCCTTCTCTCTTACTCTCTCGCGCTCCTTAACCAAGAACCCGGACGCGAAGCGTCGGAACGAAAAACTTGGGCGCAGCGCGCCAGAAACGCTCTTTCGCTCTTGATAAAATAGAGTCTGTTTTTCCATGGCAACCGCAAAGCGGTTCGTGTCGTGTTTCTTAAGCTGCCATTATGGTAGAATAATTTGGATAGAACACTAGGCAAATATTTATAATTACATAGTGTTCTATCCACATAATCGCTGGAGGCCCTTTTAATGAGCAAGAAAACCGATATTGAGAAAAAAATAAAGTCCTGCTTCAAATATAATAATTATTTCCAGCGAACATCGCAGTTTCTAAAAGCGGGAATACACCCAAGGGAAATAAAGACGGCTCTAGAAAATGGATGGATTATCAGGATAAAACATGGTCTATATATGCTGGCAGATGCATACAATGGTCTTGAAACTGATCTTGTGGCAATTACTAAAGCAAGTAAATATACCGTTATATGTCTAGCTTCAGCACTCCAGTTTTATAACCTGACCACATACATCTCTCCAAAAATTACCATTGGTGTACCTAATAACGTAAGTCATCTCAAGTTTGAATATCCCCCCGTTAAACTCTATTACTTTGACAAAAGCACATACAAAATCGGTATTACCAGAACAAAAACGAATTCCGGGATTATAAGAATATATGACCTCGAAAGAACCATCTGCGATGCTTTCAGATTCAGGAAGGAACTTGGAGAAGACGTTGCCGTTGAATCATTAATAAATTATGTAAAACGCAAGGGTTCAAATATCTCAAAGCTAATGGAATACGCATCAATGCTTAGAATCAAAACGGTGATAACACCTTATCTTATACCCATTATAATATCCGCTATGGAGTGATTGTATGCGAAATATTGGGGCTTCGGTTAGAACGAAACTGTTGAACATTTCAAGACAGACAGGAAGATCCAATGAGTACTTGCTCATACAATACTTTTATGAGCGTTTTCTCTACAGATTAGGAAAATCAAAATACAGAAATAGACTGATACTCAAAGGCGGAATGCTGTTGATATCCTACGATTCTCTAAATAGATCAAGGCCTACAAAAGACCTAGATTTTCTTGCAAAAGGGCTTCCAATAAAAGCAGACAAGGTAAAAGCAATTATTGAGGAAATACTTAATTCCGCAGACTCGAATGATGGGGTGCTATTTGATGCAAACAGCATTCAGGTTGAGCAAATAACAGAAGATCAAGATTATAAAGGAATTCGGGTCTTTTTTGTAGCTCAGCTTGCCAATACTAAAGTAAAGACCCGACTTCATTTGGATATTGCCGTGGGAGACAGCATTGTTCCAAGTCCGATTGAAATGGAATATCCCGTACTTCTTGATTTTGAAGCTCCTAAGGTTATAGCTTATTCCAAAGAAACAGCTATAGCTGAAAAGCTTGAGACAATTGTCAAAAGAAGCACGGCAAATAGCAGGTTGAAAGATTTCTATGACATATACTACCTTGCTCAAACAACCAATTTTTCTCTCGATGTCCTCTCCAACTCAATAAAATCAACCTTCATGAATCGAGGAACTCCTCTTCCAGAAGAAACTTTCTTTCCCGAAATGATCAAAGACGATGCTGGTATGGAAATACGGTGGAAAGCCTTCATTTCAAGACACGGACAACTTACGGATATTTCATACCAGGAATTGGTTAAAAAGCTGGATTCTTTTACCAGACCAATTATGATGAAAAATCAAGAGGAAAGTATTTGGGATTTCAACACATGGTGCTGGGCATCTACCTTATAAACCAACAAAAATAACAAAGGAATGAACACCTTTGAGAACTATCCCTGTTTTTCAAGGCTCCCTCACGCGTTAGCGTGCAACTCGGTTTTCAGCTTAGCTACCTTATCAACAACCACGAAGTGGTTCGAAACAATTCCATAAGAGTTCATGACACCGGCTTAGTCGGTCGTGTCAATCCCGAAGGGATTCGCCCCGCTGCAAAGCAGCTCTTGCCTAAACCCAAGCGCATCTCTTGACCCTACCATTTTCCCGTAGAAAATGGGACCATATTTTCTACAGCGTCACTTTTTTTCGGTCTACCCCTTGGCCTTCTTTTCAGTGAAACGCTTAAAACATTTTCGAATTCGACAACCTTTTCATCGCTGAAGAACGGCTTTCCATCTGAACAGAGCTTTTGTTCAATGGGTTAGAAACAAGTACAAGAAACGAAAAGGTCTTGTACGAGCGAGAAAATGGTTGAAGAGAAACGCTCAGAGACACCCAAGCTCTTTGTTCAATGGACTATGGATATACACTATGCGGTTGGATAATAGAAGCTGGATGAATCGAGAGGTTCATGCTCGGTTCTGGGAGAGCCTGGGGGTTTAATCCTCCCGGGCCACTCAACAGATCAAGATCGCGCTCTTCATACCTCTCGCCTCTGACCTCAGGTCTTTCCCGAACTGACACCAAAAACCTGGACGCGTAGCGTTGAAGAACCGTTCCTATGCTCTTGATCTTAAATCCCCGCTCGAGCGGGGGGGACCGCTTGCGGTGGGGAGTGTGCGCTCTGAAGCACGCCTCAAACCGTGCGACCTTTACGAAACTTGAATTGGTATTTACCTCAATTCAGAGAACGGTTTACCGTTGACGGTCAATGTGTTTTTTTAGAGTGAACAGCAGTTCTTTGCCCGCAAAGCGGTACTGAAGGTGACTGGCCTGCGTTAGCAGACTGGCTCCCAAACGCTCCTATTATCTGTCCCGTTTTTCGCGTCTACTCCTTCTTCGGTCTCCCCCTCGGCTTACTGCCAAGTGGAACCCCGAGCTCCTTCTCAAGATCGGCTACAAGTTCCTCGGCAAACAACGGCTTTCCAGAAAACGTGTTTCCCCTGATTCTACTGAGAAAATCAAGTTCATCGGGAAAACCCAGAAATTCTCTCCAGCCTTCGGGATTCCAGTTAAGATCGAGTTCCTGCAGCGGAGAAAGCTTTATAATCCTAGAAGACGATGTTAAGGTCTGAGAAGTTAAAGTATCTTTCTCAGACACCTTTCCCGCTCCATGAAATGAAGAACTCTGGGTAATAGATCGGTCACTAACTAATCCCGGAGTTCTGTGCTCAGATTCATTGCCCTCATCTTCACTGCGAATTCCTGCCTCCTCAATAAATCCCACATGTTCTCTCGCGCTCGACCATTCATACTCCCAGGGAAACCGAACCATCTTCGCACGAACAGGATTTCTCTCAACATACCTCAAAGCTTCAAGAGCGTGATCATGATGCAGCGGACAGGAATAAAACCTTCCCTGCCAGAGATGACCCGATCTCCGGTTCTTCTTGTTGAAGTAGCTTGAGTATCTCATATTGGCGTACTTGAAAGTCATTGCCAGGGAATCTCTTCTTAGGGGAGCCGCTAAGAAATGAACATGATTGGTCATAAGACAGTAAGCGTAGATCTTCATCTGATACTTTGTAGAATACTCGCCGACGAACTCGATGTACTTCTTCCTGTCGGCAGAATCCTCAAATATGTTCTGCCTGTAATTGCCTCTCTGAGTAATGTGATGAACAACACCTTCGAATACAACCCGAGCAGCCCTCGGCATCATCATCACCTCTAACTGCAGAAATGTTCGCAAAAAAGGGGACTGACAAGTCTTCTAATGTCTGTACCCATTTTTGCATCACGTCAAGCTTCACTTCAGATTATAGCAAAAGACATTTGGCCCATTCTCTGTATTCTTCACCTATCCATCGTTTCTCTGACAGCCTAGATCCGGCTCTTATGCTCTTTTTTCTCTTCTAAGAGAACGGAGAATCATTGCCAGCATGTTCCTCCTATTGAATGAAGATCTCCGTTTCGATAATGTAAATAATGGAGTTCCTAAAGGTCCCTGATTATTATTCACTTGTCCCAATGAAAGATGTAGACCAAGGCAACAAATCTTTCGTTGTGAATTCACCTAGATCGATTTTGAAAGCAAGAACGAAATAGACAATCGCATCAAGATACCATTTGCGAAATATATAGAGTGTACTATGATCAAGATACACTTTCGAGTCTTTCACTATGTACGACGAAGCTATTGAAAACTCTTTCAGGTCTTCCGGCAGTCTATCTTTGAAAACGTCTAACTTCCTGCGAATCTCCTCATCAACTACACCGTTCTTGTGAGACAAACAGTGGCGAATCAGCCTGATTTCTTCGTATCTATCAAATACCATTTCAGGTGATGATGAGTAATCCTGCGGTTTGTCCATACCTAAATCTAAGAGAAACTTTCGGAGCGAACCTTCAATTCCGAAAGCAAAATGAACCCTACCAGCTACTTGCTTTTCGGTTATACCCTTTTCATGCAGATTCAGCAGATTGACGAACAGCTCTTCTAAGTAGGTATCCATAATAGCAACACTCTTGATGACAAAATTCTTAGCGACTTCATGAACAGCATTGACTGAATAGAAATCCAGTAGTTGAGAACGTGTAAATGTGAAACAGCTATTTGAAAAGGAATCGACAAAACTCATGAAACTGCTGTCTAGATTCCCTACTGTTGAGAGAAAGCTATCAACTCGAACAGAATCATATCTATTCCTCGTAAGATCAATAGCATTCAAGAATAGAGCAGAAGTATTATATAGACGCAATAGGTCTTTAGTGCAATTTCCAAAAAGTCGCGACACGATTTCTTTTGTTTTTCTGTCCACAATAGTCAACCTCCTAAGAATTCTAGCATCTCAAGGTACTGAAACAGTAATTCTGAGTGCAATAAGTTATTAGTCAGTCCCGCGGACGAACAACCAACAAGCAGCATTAAACCGATTTGAAATTCCATTAAGTGCTGTAGCAACCGAAATAGTGAAAAATGGAGTCCCAATTCTTCGAAACAGTTCTTCTAACTACCAGCAAAAAAGGGGACTGACAAGTCTTCTAATGTCTTATTTGCATGGCAAAATTGGAGCAAGGTAAGAAACAAACTGAAGAGAATGCAGCTCTGTCATTCTTCTTTCAATGAAAACGAAGTACAGAAGAGCACAGAACTAACGGTCAGACAGCGTGAAATCCTTTCGAAGCTTAAGATTCAAAAACGTCCAACCTTCTTGGAAATCCAGCTAAGAACCTAGCGACACACTCACAATCTTCACTGGCTCTATAACGCTTTCAGGGCAATGGACTTATGCGAATAACAATCGCCGCGTAAATTACTGTAGTGTCAAAAACGGAGTTACTATAGGACCAAAAGCTTCTGGCTCTCGAACGAAGTGCCACGTTACTGTAATGTTAATAATGGAGTCTGTCCCGAAAAAATTGGTCCCGAAAGGTCTTCTGATGTACCCCAGTTAAGCGGAAACGAGGCGATTCTTCCGAAAGCGATCAGGGGTCCGTTAATGCTCCTAATAGTAATTTTCTCTTAAGTTCTGATTTTTGGGCAGCTTATCGGTACTACTCAATACTCCGTTGTGGAGAGAGAAGTCTCGTTGATGAGTGAAGACGGTTTGATCCGCGGGATTATTACGCAGCCGGAAACAGAGTCTGAGAATATACCGGTGGTTATGCTTCTCTATGGACCTGTCCGTCAAATGAACGATCTAATAGTTGGCGGTACGGGCGAGACTATGTGCGGATGACTACAAAAATCCTTGCAGGGCATGGAATCGCCAGCCTGTAAATAATGGAGTCCTCGAAAAAGCCGCAAGCGAACCTTCAAGCGATCAGCGTCTCCTGGCAAGCGACCAGCGCGGATCTTTGGACGGTGGACCGTTCACGGCGGACCTGTTCCAATTGAACAAAGAACTATATTACACGGATGTAAATAATGGAGTCTGTCCCGAAAAACTCCTAGTTCATCGGGAAAACCCAGAAATTCTCTCCAGCCTTCGGGATTCCAGTTAAGATCGAGTTCCTGCAGCGGAGAAAGCTTTATAATCCTAGAAGATGATCTGGAGGTCCGAGTAGGTGAAGTATCTTTCTCAGACACCTTTCCCGCTCCATGAAATGAAGAACTCTGGGTAATAGATCGGTCACTAACTAATCCCGGAGTTCTGTGCTCAGATTCATTGCCCTCATCTTCACTGCGAATTCCTGCCTCCTCAATAAATCCCACATGTTCTCTCGCGCTCGACCATTCATACTCCCAGGGAAACCGAACCATCTTCGCACGAACAGGATTTCTCTCAACATACCTCAAAGCTTCAAGAGCGTGATCATGATGCAGCGGACAGGAATAGAACCTTTCCTGTCAGATGACCCGATCTCCGGTTCTTCTTATTGAAATAGCTGGAGTACCTCATATTAGGGTACTTGAAAGTCGTTGCCAGGGAGTCTCTTCTTAGGGGAGCCGCTAAGAAATGAACATGATTGGTCATAAGACAGTAAGCGTAGATCTTCATCTGATACTTTGTAGAATACTCGCCGACGAACTCGATGTACTTCTTCCTGTCGGCAGAATCCTCAAATATGTTCTGCCTGTAATTGCCTCTCTGAGTAATGTGATGAACAACACCTTCGAATACAACCCGAGCAGCCCTCGGCATCATCATCACCTCTAACTGCAGAAATGTTCGCAAAAAAGGGGACTGACAAGTCTTCTAATGTCTTTACCCATTTTCGCATCACGTCAAGCTTCACTTCAGATTATAGCAAAAGACATTTGGCCCATTCTCTGTATTCCTCACCTATTAATCCTTTCTCTGACAGTATAGGCCCGGCTTCGTCGTTTTGTCGGAGAACGGAGAACCGCTAACAGCAAACGAGTTCTAGTTGAATAAAGAACAATATTAAACTAATGTAAATAACGGAGTCCCCAAGGTATCTAGCTTCTACTACGTTACTGTGAAATAAATAATGAAGACTCATACAATAATAAATTTGTGATTATCATCTCTGTTGGGGATATACTATTCGGAGGACTGCTATTACTTGCTGGACTATATTGCAAACTCTTGAAAGCGATTTCTAGTATTGAATCAAGGAGGAGGATGAAATGGCTGGAGTCACTTCGCTTCGCATGTACGGAGAAAACTCTGCTACTTTTCTGCTTTTCCAAGCACTGTCGCAATGCCCAAAAGGAATTGAAGAACTGTTTCTGAATAATTTGAAAGCTTTTGGAACAGGCAGAAGGACTGAAAAGAAGAGCTTTGAAAATGTGGAAGTATGGTTGTTCCCAAATTTTGGCAGAGGAATTGGTTTTGGTGAGCCTGATGCACTCATACTCGCTGACGGGCTCGTATTCTGGGTTGAAGTCGAAACCACAATCAACTGCAAGACACGCTCTGCAGCTTTGAAAAGATCTCTCAGGCAAATGTGGCGCTTTCACTTGTTTCAGCTCGCAGTAAACAAAGGTATTAAGATACGTGACGGGAGCAAGGTGTTAATGGGGAGCACCCTCTCAGACGACAATTCTTTAAGAGATGCAAAGGTGAAAATTCGGGATCACGGTGTTCTCCGAAAGGACTTACCAAATCGTCTTAAGAAAGCTGGCGAAAACTTGCATGACCACTACGTTCTTTTAACTGTTGACAAACCTGTTGGTGGTGGTGAAGGCTATGAAAAGGAACTATGCAATGAACTTTCGAATCTAGAAAAAGAAGTTAGCAGTAACCTTTCCCATCCTTTGGACTCCGAAACGAGACTCCCTGTTGATAGATGCTGGTATCTCTACTGGAAAGGAGACATAGAGAGAAAGTATAATCAGCAAGGCTGTCATGCTTTCAAACTCGAAGATATCTATGTGCGAATTAAGTAGGAGTCGTTGTATCACAAGGCCTAAGGTCTCAAGATGGATAAGCATTAGGAGCAGAGGCTCCTGAAGATAAAATTTGTAGTTTGACTGAACAAAGACGAAGTGAATCAGATATGCTTTTTGTAGTGATAAGTGGACCTTACCCGCCCTAAGAGTTTTCGCTTGTTATTCTACAAGGTTCTGCTACTGTGTTCGAAGTCGCATGAGAGACTTCAATAATGCTTCCCGGAACGATATGGCAGCAAAACCAAGAAGGAACGAGCCGCGTCAGTCAAGTGAATACTTGACCAGCATAAGATATATAAAGACTCTGCCTCCTGTATAGGGCCCGATTGACCCAGATGTGAGAACTTCGTTGTTGAATCGAACGGTAGCCGTCAAATCTTTGTTCTTTGTCTTTGGCACAATGCTCGCAGTGAGCGAGAAGTATTGATTGTCCCATGATTCATCCAGCTCGATAACATGTACATGGGGGATTGTTCCCCTGATCTCCTGTCTGATCTTCGTGTTTGGGTACGACCTCTGAATGTCAATATAACCGCTGTAAGCTGTATCGAAGTCTCCTGTAACTGTAATCGAAAGAGTTCTGTTGGAAGTTTTCTTTTCACTAGTGTGGATTCTTGCCTCGAGAGAGGTTTCAGGGTTCTCATCCTCGCTCCAAATTCCGATCCGGTTGCTCTTCGCGTTATGCTTAGCCTGTTCCATGTATTCATAAAGCTTTCCTTTGACGTTAGTTTCAGGAACGTAATCACAGAGTCCATTCATAACCAGAAGGAGATTAGCAGATATCAAAACCTCCGTACCTTCAAGTTCATAAGGAAACCACAGATAGGACAGATAATTAGAATCAGAATCGTATCTGAAAGCAACGTATGAAATGAAGACATCGCTATCTAGAAGCACATTTCCCATTAGTGTGTTTGCTCTCTCCAAATAAGGAATGAAGGGTGGTTCTTCTCTTGGAAGTCTTACTCCAATCAGTCTCACCTTGGGAAAAAACCTCCCAATTGCAACATCCATATGAGCGGCGTCATCTATTCTTTCTACTTGCCCTTCTTCCATTTCTCTAAAGGAGGCGCTTAGATCGATAAACTCCCTTGCGTAAACCAATTCTTCTCCCGAGATGTCAAGAACAATGGGAGTAAGAGAAATCGCAAGAGATGCAAACATTAAAGTAAACACTATCAGTAAAGCCTTTGCAAACCGGAGGTGAAAAGCGACCGTAGAATTCACGATATCTTCGACCTCACATTTTCTATGTGAGCACTCCTCGTGTAACTGTCGGCGTGAGTGAACCCCATTAACTTCACGTAGATCCTGTCGACTTGTTCAGGATCAAATACATTCGGAGAACTCATCATGTCAAGCTTCACGTTTCTCAATAGGCTGTCTCTCTTCATAACAAATACATTTGGCAAATTGACATTCACTTTTTTCAAGGTGCAACGCTCACTGAAGACTATATATGACTTGTATAGTTCTGGATTTCTCAGCCCCGTCGCATGCTTCAGGGCCGTTATGTGGCCATTGTTTTGCCACACTGGATTATAGAAGTGATTCTTCTGTTTGTTCTCCAGGACCTGAGTCCAGGTTCTCCCCTTTTCATCGCGAAAGATCCAGCCGCTATAGTTCTTCGATTCAAATACATATATTCCGGTTTCAGCTATCATCAGAATATCTATCTCAGTAGTCGATCCGTCTGACTTTGGAAGATAGATATTCGTCAATAGTCGGTGATGCCTCTCAATTTTCTCGAGCCTGGAAAAGATAAGAAACTCACCGTAGTTCCCCTTATCGAACAGAATCTGCAGAAAGGAGTTGCCGCTCGAATTCTTATACGATGACTTCCTATACTTAAGATAGATGCTCAAAACATAAAGAATTACGAAGCCAATTGCCAGAAGTATGATTACAGCAAGAAACGTGTAGAGAGTCATACGGTACCTCCCCCGGATTCCCGAAAGGTCATTCCCTATACTGAAAGGATTATTGAGTCCCAAAGGTCCTGAAAACGCTTTCCCGAAAAAGGGCGGGTGGTTTCCAAAGAGTCTTATTTACTACTTATTTAGTGCTACAGTTGTTGTTCTTCTCTTTGCTTCTGCACTCGTTACATAGTTCTCCAGTAGTTGGTTTGCTACTGGATTCTTCAACATCAGTGCCAGTGGGATAGTTGGAGCAGTTCTTACACCAGTGCCATGTGTCCTTTCCCTTGCGTCGAACATAAATCGGTATGTTATCACTTCCTTTCAACAATCGCGGAAACCACCCTTTAGAGAGCAAAAGTGTTGCGCCTTTGTATTCTTGTTTCCTTCGGACCTACTAATGTACGACATTTCTGGGCTACAAGTTTGGTAACTTGCTGTCAATGTGTATGATTGCCCGCAATAACTCCCTATATTGCGAATCCACTGAAGAAACTCGGTCATAACTCAACACCAACGACAAGACTAATCGATGCGGAAGTAACGAAGCAACCTGGAAACCCTCTCAAATACTTAGCTTCTGTTTAATCAATTTCATGTTAGTTCAGTCGATCAAAGGAACTAAGTGAAGCTCGGACCTCTTGTGTTTGACAAATCAAGTTCCACAGTTCGGTCTTATTACTAATCACTGCTCTTCTCATCCGTGCTGTCTTCAAACAAAGGCTTCTGTTCATCCGGATCTTTCGACTCTTTGATTCTTCGCTTTGGGATTGGGAAAACTTGTCTTTCAGGTTCTTTCTGATTATTTTCATTTTTTGGATTCTTCTCTTCCTCAGCCATCATATTCATCTCCCTCCTGATCAAATGCTGATTATTAGCAACAAGAGGATTGCAAAAGTGATAATGCTGGCAATCCCAATATAGCTTGACAGTTCTAAACACCGAACTTTCTTATTGTTAGAATTCTCATTATCGATAATTGCCTCGGAGTAGAATCTCTCAAAACTCTCTAGGACAATTCTTGTTGGTTGTTTCTCAAGGGCATCAGTGGTCTTAATAGATACATCTGGAGTAGTCGTTGATCTTACTTTTAGGGAAAGAAAAGCAAACATCAAACCAAGTATTACTAAAGTGAAGAACGCAATATGAACATGCATAATCAGGAGACTTTGAGGCTGTTGCTTGCCCAATAGCATTACTCCTGCATTCGCCAAAATTGAGTAGAATATCAAATAGCTGGAACCCTTTGCATCTAGGCGTGTAGCTCTACCCCTTTCATCGTAGTAGTTTTCTTTGCAGATTTCAAACAGTACTCTCCTCTTTTCAAGTTCATCATTAGGTACAACTTCAAGGTTCTCAGAACATGAACTATGTTCATCGGTATCTGAGCACATATGACCCTCCATGTATTCTTAATCCGAAGATTCCATCTTTGACCCCTCACATAACTCCAGACAATCAACCGCTTTCTGAGCAATGTGCATAGGAACAACGAAATTCGACGTTTGCCTAACAATGCTTGTATTTTACTACTTTATCAACATAAAACAAAACTTACGCTCACAATCTTCACTGGCTCTATGACGCTTTCAGGGCAATGGACTTATGCGAATAACAATCGCCGCGTAAATTACTGTAGTGTCAAAAACGGACTTACTATGGGACCAAAAGCTTCTGGCTCTCGAACGAAGTGCAACGTTACTGTAATGTTAATAATGGAGTCTGTCCCGAAAAACTCCAGTAACCAAACGGTTCGGAAAAGAATGATTTCTCTTAACTCCACATCTTGGTTTGCACTTTCTGCAGATCTCGAACAGCTTAACTCCTTAACAGTCAGCCAACCGTTTCTCTCAGGTCAAGTGATTTTACGTGTTCACAATCTAACAGAATTATTCCTTTTTTGAGTTGCCTAAGCATGCTTATTGCAGAGGTGACTTCTCATGGAAAGGTTAGATTGTCATTTACGTTGACTGTTTTCATGAATCCTAGTTTCAGTCCTTCCGCGTGATCACTTATCAAGGTATCATCAATGATATACCTCTCCATCTCCCCCTCCTTTGGTTTCTAGTCAATTAGTTCTCATCTCACAAACTCTATGGGCTTAGGCAATGTGATTTCTTCGAATGTTTTGAGAGCATAATCATCAGTCATACCTGCTATGTAATCAACAACTACTCTTGTAGCATTGAACGACTCCAGCGTATATGCACTTTGCCTTCTTTCGATATAGTCGCCAATTCGCTGCGCCGGTTTATCAGAAGCATTTTTGTACATACTGAAGTTCATCTGATACTCAGTAACATGATGCAGATAGTAGTAAAACAGATTTTCAATGATCTTCTCAACGTACTCTATATAGGAGAGGAGTTTCTGATGTTTATAAATCTTTTTGTAGTTGAAGTCCTTCAACTCCTTTATCAGGGCGACCTTCTGATCTGACAACCCAATTAGGCCGTTTCTCTCCGACCACGTCACTAAATCAGTAACAAAGGCATTTATGATTTCTCCGTTCTTACTACCGAGTGCATCCCGTATGTTCTGAGGGACATCCTCAATCTTAATTATCCCGGGAGTAATTGCATCCTCAATATCACGGCCAAGATAGGCGATCTTATCGGAAAACCTAACAACGCAACCTTCATATGGCGTTGGAATCGTACTCTTCTTCTGAATCTCATCAAGATTTTTCACAGATGAACACGGTTCAAGGCTTCTATCATCTTCTTCACCGCAGTGCGAGACGATCCCGTCTCTGACAGCATAAGTTAGATTGAGGCCTTTCCCATCGTTTTCAATCCGATCCAATACCCTAAGGCTTTGAATCTCATGGAAGAAGCCTCCACAACCGGACGCCAGTTCACTAAGTTTCTTCTCTCCCGCATGCCCAAATGGAGCATGGCCAATGTCATGTCCAAGTGCGATCGCCTGCGCCATCTCTACGTCAAGTCGCAAAGCTCTGCAAATTACTGAGGCTATAGTCGATACATGCAGCGAATGCTCAATTCGAGTGCATACGTGATCGTTTTGAGGAGAGAAGAAAACCTGCGTTTTCTTCTTCATTCTTCTGAAAGCCATACAGTGGATAATCGCAGTTTGATCCCGGAAATACGGACCTCTAATGTCTTCTTCACGATTTTGAATCCTTGTCTTGTAGAAATCGTCATATAAAGGATTCTGAAAACCAGCCATACCAATCCCCCTTTTGTGCTGTGTTTTCAACTCCCGCTTCTAGGAAACTTCTAGTCAGATCTGGTCCCCCACAAGTATACTTAACAACTCACAATATAGTAATCTCATGTTGCCATGTTACTTTGAAACCAAGTGTGACAATTGCTTATCTTCGCCTACCTAATGAGAATCCTGCAAGCAACCCCAGAGCTAACTCTGAATGACTCACTGTTCTTTGCGAATTGCTTTTTTACCAATTATCTCGAGAAGATCCTTGAAATCATCTACAAGATACTCTGGATTGAGAGCCGAAAGAAAACTGCGTGATCTCATCCCCCAGGATACGGAGACACATGAAATGCGTGCTCGTCTTGCAGCAACTATTTCTGCTTCGGTATCGCCTACAATAATACATGTAGATTCGAGATCCTGAGAATTCAAAAAAGCAGCCTTGTCACTTTCAACAAAAATCTCTGAGAAATACTCCCTTATGAAATAATTGTCAATTTGTCTTTGTAGTAGATCAGATCTCCGGCGCGAAGTAAGTAAGAATAATTTCAGTTCTAATTCTGAAAAAGCACTAAGAAGCTCTAATGACCAACCATAAAGCCTGTCCAGTAATAAGCAGGATTCCATTTCTATGAAGGACAGAACATAATTATCAAACATATCGACTGCAGAGACTTCTATTCCGCTTCGAAAAAGCAGAGCAGATTTTTCAATCCCGTTTCGCTTATTCAGAAGAAAACCCTGGTAATCAATAGGAATTCCACCAAGTCTTTTGGTAGCCATGGAGTATGATTCATACGCCCTCAAGGAAGAGTCGTTTATTGTACCATCGAAATCCAAGAAAAGGCTAATCAATTGTCTGGACAAGCCCTTTTGATAGTTCAGTGAATTGAAATGATTTTACAAACCTCTTCAGACATTGGTTGTTAAATCTTATTGATTTTGGAGGATTCTCGACATCTAAAGTTTCCACAACCTCATCAAAATTGACGCCAAGTCTCGAACAAATCATAGCAAGTGTTTCTGATATTGAGTGATCACTTCCTGAAACAACGTTCACAATCCCAGTGGCCTCACCAACAGATAGTTTTACCACCAAGGAAGCAACATCCTCTACAAATATGTAGTCGCGAGTGTATGAGCCATCTCCGTACATTTTGATTTTCTGTCCAGATTTAATCCTCTTAATTGCGGTTTGGATGAGTTTTTCCGAACGATCTCCAGGACCATATACATTGCCTAATCTAGCTACTAAAAGATTTTCTTCTGCATAAGCTATTCTACACACTTCCTCCCCAAGGTATTTTGTTGCTGAATAGACTCCTTGAGGTTTTGAGCAACGGTTTTCATCAATACGTCTTTCAAAAGAGTTTTCTCCATAAACATCAACCGTACTAACATAAATTAGTCTATTGGTCTTTACATGGTTGATCAAATTGAAAGTGCCATAAACATTTGTATCGAAGTAGTCTTTGTCCGGAGTAGCATCATTATGGGTTTTTCTTATTCTTCCTGCCGAGTGAATTAGAACATCTAGTCGCCTATCAAAAGACTCAGATGAAGTAACAAGATCAAAGCGAAAATGTTTAAGCTTTGATGAAGTACAATCCAGAATCGGTTGTCTACCTATGAGATAGATCTCATCTATTGATTGATCATTGATAAGTAGTCTGAGTATTCTTGAGCCAACAAATCCAGAATAACCTGTTATCCCAATTATCATGTCTTCACCGTCTTTCCACTAGGTCAATTCTATCGAGATCAACTAGCACTGGTTCCAAATCCATTCCTCTTAGCCAGCATTTTCCAGGTGTTAGCGGATTCACCTTTTTTCGCGGCAACATACTTGTATCCAGTTTCCCCAGTCCTGTCATAGTGAAAATATACGGCATATTCAGACCCATTCTTTCAAAAAAATCAATGGTGGTGAAAAACCTACCAATGTTTATCTCCGTAGGATTAGGGATTCCTTCATTGTCGTAGGTCATATCAACTGAAAAAATACCATTAGGTCTATCATCTATTGAAAGTATCGCTTTGAGAGCAATATCATCTACTATGGAATCATCACAAGTCACTGCGGCGCCTGTGATACCAGTAACACCTGACAAAGTTCGATTTGCGAATGCCCAAAACAGTCTCTTTCTTGTCTGAGCAACAAGAAGCTCCCCATTGAGCCATATTGATGACCATGTGATACTGTCAGGAGTAAGAAGCTCTGCGGCAGTGAATTTGCCCCACCCATTGAACTGATTAATCCAAGCTTCTGCAAAAGAAATATTGTTGGTTGGAAGTGCTCCGTATCCTCCTCCGCCTTCTCTTGCTCTTAACCAAACATTGCCTCCGAAATCTCCGAAAGCTTTCTCCAGATCTTCATAATCGCTAACTAGAATAGTATTGGGTACTTTGATTCCTGCTGCTTGCCAAATAGCAGCAGATCTCCCTTTGTCAACGCATGAGTTCACAGTCTTTTGGGAAGGCCACAAATACCTTATACCCAAATCATCAAGCCTATTACGATTATCGGAGAGAGTCTGGACCTCAAAATCGTGACTTGGATAAGCAAAATCTGGTTTAGTCTTATCGAGAATCTCTTGAAAAGCCTCGAAATAGCTATTGTCTCTTGCTGGAGGAAGATAATAGCTTTCATCTGCTAGTGACTTGAATACGTCGTATTTATTACTAGTAGTACCAATAACATAGAAACCTCCAACCTTCTTCAAGCACTTTATATAGTTATTTGCAGGAGTTCCCCCTGCCCCTCCAACCAGGATTCTGTACATTTCAAGACTACCTCCCTTATTGAATCATGTTTTCTGTTTGAAAGTACTAGCTACAAATCAACAAATAAGTTCCGGTGGCGCTGATGTTTCAAATCTCTTCAACAATCCTCGCAGGATTGCCTGCTATTACCACGTTTGATGGGAACTTGCCTCCGGCCACAACTGCACCGGCACCAATGACGGAATTGTCACCAATTTCAGTTCCCTTTAGTATTATTACATTATTTCCAATCCACACGTTTCTACCAATAACTATTGGCTTTACCTTTCCGACTGAGTTTCTCCTTTCAGAAGGGGCTAAACCATGTGCATCAAAATCAATCATCTGAACGTCTTTTCCAATGAGGCTATCACTTCCAACTTCGATTCTTTCGGCACAGATAATCAGTAATCCGTTGTTTGAAGCGACATTTTCACCGATCGTTATTTCCGCCTCTTTGAAGCGTGCTTGTATTTCGCAATAGTTGTGAAAATACTTTCCGCCGACATCGACTCCGAATGATGTACTTGAACCGACTTTAATGCTCCCTTTCCCCGTAAACAGTGTTTTCTGATAAAAGCTAATACGTTCGCCTAAATCAAGCCTTGCACCACTTCTTCTGGCAGATCTCTTCGCTTTAGTTTTATTAAGTGCACTTCTGATTCTGTTTTGTAGTACTTTTAGAGCAAGCCTAGGATTTCTGATAGCTTTCATCAGCTTTGACAAGGTTTTATCTCTCCTTATACCATCTACTCATAAACTCCCTGTACTCTTTGTCGTGGTCAAGGATCTTCTGCCACCATTCCTGGTTGTTGAGATACCAATCTATAGTTTCTTTCAGATTGCTCTCAAAATCTTTCTCAGGAGAGTAGCCAAGCTCTTTTCTCAGTTTATTGTCATCAAGAGAATACCTTACGTCATGACCTGGTCTGTCCTTTACATAGTTTATCAGTTCCGTACTCTTACCCAGTCTTTGGAGGATTGTGTTTACCATGAATATGTTCTCTCTCTCGTTTCTCCCGGCAATATTGTAGACCTCTCCTGCGGGAGCCTTTTCCAGAACAGTCTCTATCGCTCTGGCCGTATCTTTCACGAACAACCAATCTCTGACCTGTTTTCCATCTCCGTAAACCGGTAGCTTTTCACCTCTCAAAGCTTTAATTATCATTACGGGTATAAGTTTCTCCGGGTATTGGTTCGGTCCGAAGTTGTTCGATGGCCTCACTATGTTAACAGGTAAACCATAAGTCTGGTTATATGCGTAAACGAGCCTATCAGCTGCAGCCTTGCTTGCCGAATATGGGTTTCTAGGATTTATGGGGTCTTTCTCCGAGAAGCTATGTTCGGAGGCCACCCCATATACTTCATCGGTAGAGACGTGCAAGAACCTCTTCAGATCTGGGTTATTTCTTGAGGCTTCAAGCAGAACGTAAGTTCCATACACATCGGTCTTTATAAATTGATCTGGGTTGAGTATCGATCTATCTACATGGGTTTCGGCCGCGAAATTCACCACCGTATCGCACAAAGGCATGAGCTGTTCAACGATATTCTTGTCCTCAACACTTCCCACAACCAGTTCAAGCCGGTTTCTTGCTAAGGTGTCTTCTAAGAAGCGGTTTAATTCATTGACCGGTGTCTGGTTATGCGCAAAGGTATTGAGTTTGAACTTCAGTCTCTCGAGGTCTTTCGAAGCATCTGATAAAACACCGCTATTACCAAAAAGATCATACTTTATAAGTTCCAGTCTCTCGTGGCTCTCAGGAACGATGATATTACTGTCATTAAGGTGACTGGATAGATTTGCGAGATTCCCGGCATATGTGAGGGAATCCAGAACTATTATCTGCAGCTCTTCTTTTCTTTCAAGAATATGGTTTACAAAGTTACTGCCGATGAAGCCTGCTCCGCCTGTTACTAGCAATCTTTTCATGGAGATCTACCTCTCTTCGCTCTTCCTATCAGCCCTTGCATCTCTTCTCTGTAAAGAAAGAGTATTAACCCCATGCTGAGAAGAGAAACAACAAGCCACGGAAGAAGTGTTTTATTCAAGAGCAATTTGGACAAAACAAAGAACAAGGCTGTAATCGATGCCGAAACGACAAATCTTCTTTGGATCTTCAGTAGATTCATCTTTGTAGTAATAACTGCCATTATGACAACTGAGCTTGAGTAACCGATAAGAGTTGCAATTGAAGCCCCTTCGATCCCTAGAACAGGTATCAAAAGATAGTTGAGTAAGACGTTAAGCCCAGCCCCAATTACTAGAGAGATTGTTACCCAGTAGCTCCTCTTGATAACCAGAAGCTGACTACCGGAAGTCTGAAAGAGCATTAGCAGCAGGGGAGAAAGAAAGAGATACGGGGCAACCTGATATCCAAGAACGTAATCCCCAGCAAAAAAAAGCCGGAAGAGTATCGGGAAAAATGGTATGATGGCGATGGTAATTGCAAATGATATAACTCCAAGATACTCATAAATCTTTGAAATCATTGACGAATGGTCCTTGTCCTTCATAGTGGAGAAAGTAAAATAAGCCCATCCTCCTGAGAATCCGGCAGATATTAACTGACTTACACTTGCTACTTTTGCGCCGACTGCATAGATTCCATTTTGAGATGTTCCCAGTATATTAGAAATCATAACCCTATCGAAAGAATTGAAGATCCAGTAGATAAGGAAAGTAGGCATCAATGGTAAGCCTATCTTGAGCATCTCAAGGGCGAGGGCTCTATTTGCGAACCTGAAACGAAACCATTTCCCGTTCAGCAGCCAGAATATGAAGAGCTTTGACACAACCGAAGCAAATCCACCCATGATAAGCCCGAACAAAGGGTCAACGAAGACGATTAGAGGGATGCTTATTCCGTAACTTACAAGTGGGGTGACAACGCTTAACACTACGTAAACTCTCCTCTTGTTCTGCATTCTAGTTGGGGCAGCGATGACGCTATCCAGAGCTCCAAGTGTTATCTGGACTCCCATCAGTATTACCCAAATATAATACTCGTCTGTTGTGAAAAGTAGATTCGAGAAGCTCTTACTGAAGATAATTACCACAGCGCCGGTGATTATCGAGCTGATTGCTACGACTGAAAGAGCGCTGGAGCAAACCGCAAGTCTGTGGTCGTGCGTATCATCGTCGAAGAACACCCTGAACATTGCGTCATACATTCCAAGCACTGCAAAAGCAGAACCAAAAGAAACTAAGACATGCAGGAGATCAGAAACTCCATAAATCGCAGTATCTGGTATGAGTCTCGTTACTATGGGAACCATCACGACAGGAATGGCTTTCCCAATAATTCCTGTCATACCATATACTAGGAAGTTTTCTATGAAGAGTCTTGCTCGGCTCATTCGGGTTTTTCAATTCCCATCTTCTTGAAGTAATGCTCGTACATGATCTTGTTGGCAACATAGTAGGATTCGAAAGTGCCTGTGTCCATCCATCTGCCCTGAACGAAATCGTACTCTAGTTCACCCAACTCGATATACCTGTTGTTGACGCTGGTTATCTCAAACTCACCTCTTGCAGAAGGCTTTATATGGTCTATCACATCGAAAACGCTTTTGTCATAGATGTAAGCTCCTACAACGGCATAATCGCTCTTCGGGTTCTCTGGTTTTTCCTGTATCTCCACTACCTTATGTTCGTCAAGCGCAGCAACACCGAATCTCTGCGGATCTGAGACTTTGACAAGCAAGACTCTGGCTCCCCTTCCATTCTGCGCATTCTCATAATTCCTGACAAAGTAATCGACAGGCTTCTCAAATACATTGTCACCGAGTACGACAAGAATATTCTCGTCTCCTGCGAATTCTCTTGCAAGTCTCAGTGCGTCTGCAATACCGTTCGCCTCATCCTGGACTTTATACGCAAACCTCAGACCAAAATCGGAACCGCTTCCCAGAAGGTTTACCATATCCCCCATGTGTTCGGTGCTGGTGACAATAAGAACATCTTTAATACCGGCAGCCTGCATATTGTGAATAGGGTTGTAGATCATAGGCTCTGGTCCTACAGGAAGCAGATGTTTATTCAAGGACTTCGTTAACGGATAAAGCCTCGTTCCCTTGCCGCCGGCTAGAATAACACCCCTCATACACTCACCCCTTTGAACATATTTATCTTTTCAATTACATAATCGGCTTCTTCATCACTCATACCGTTATATAGTGGCAGGCTAAGAATACTGTCTGCGTAGTTCTCGGATATTGGGAAGTCTCCCTTGTTGTGTCCGAATCGGCTATAAGCTCCCGAAAGATGAGGAGGAACGGGATAATGTATTTGGGTCCCTATTCCGTTGTCAGATAAATGTCTCTGTAGTTCATCTCTCTGATTGCACTTGATCACGAAGAGATGCCACACATGCTTGAAGCCCTCTTTGATCTTCGGCAGTTCTATAAGGGGATTGGTGATCTCTTCCAGATACTTCTCGGCTACTCTTCTTCTATCATCTTCGAGCTCTGTCATATGTATTAGCTTCGCGCTCAACAGCGCAGCCTGAATCTCATCAAGCCTGGAATTGACGCCTTCGATCTCATGGTAGTATTTCTTGATACTTCCGTAGTTTCTTAGGAGGCGGACCCTCTCTGCCAGTTCGTCGCTGTTAGTTACGATCGCCCCGCCATCTCCAAAGGCTCCGAGATTCTTTGTCGGAAAGAAACTGAAGCAGTTTATGTCCCCGAAGGTCCCGATATTCTTTCCGTCGAGCGTAGCTCCATGTGCCTGAGCACAGTCTTCGACGACAAAGAGATTGTGTTTCTTGGCAATCGGCATTATCTCTTCCATTCTTGCTGGCTGACCGTAGAGATGTACTGGAAGGATCGCCTTCGTTCTTTCCGTAATCGCCTCTTCTATCCTCGCTGGATCGATGTTGTAGAATTCGTCCGGTTCGACAAAGATTGGCGCGGCTCCGTTCTCAGTTACTCCAAGAACCGAGGCGATATAGGTATTGGCCGGAACAATAACTTCATCACCCTCGGAAATGCCAAGTGCTCTGAAGGCGAGAATGAGAGCATCCAAGCCTGAATTTAGACCAACACAATGCTGAACGCCAACGTAATCGGCAAACTCCCGCTCGAACTGACTCACCTTCTCTCCGAGCACATACCAGCCCGAATCGAGAGCTTCAAGAGCTGCTCTATCATATTCCTCTTTGAACATGAGATACTGAGGTCTGAGAACATTGAAAGGTACTTTCATCTCTTCCAGTAACCCTCCTTCACAAGTCTGATAAACTCATCGTAATCACGGATATAATCAGACTCATCGTAGTATTCGGAAGCAAGAACCAGCAAGATACTGTCATCTTTTAACCACTCCATAGTATGCCATATGCCAGGACCAACATACAGTCCTTTCGCAGGATCATCCAGGACAGTGCATTCTTTCTTCTCCCCATCATCGCACATAATCTCGATCGCTCCGTAAACGCATATCAACAACTGCTCCAAGGCCTTATGCGCATGATGGCCACGAATGATTCCTTCTTTCACACCATACGTATAATAAACACGCTTGAAACCAAAAGGGATGTCCTTGTTAGCTTCGAAGAAGACGAGAGTACCGTCTTCGGGATTCTTGGTCTTCCTTTCATTTAACGAATATTGCTGCATCTAGCACCTCATCAAATAGCCGAAATTGAACGAACAGCAAACCTAGCAGTCATTTTCTGATTTGCACATCTATTAAGTCTCACTGCTGGCAAACAGATTGAAATAACTCAGAAAACGACTTGATTTAGAATACTTAGAGTTAACCTTGCGATTTCGAATTCGGGAATAGATTACAGTCTTATACATTCAATAATACTACTAGAACCATAAAAACTGTTAATTCCCTCTTGAGCATCTTAATTATGATTCACTGAGAATTCTCTGTGGGAATTTTCTTCGAATACGAATCTTTTAATTGCTTTCAAGTAGCTATTCGGGCGAATCCATTACTTGCGGATTAGAAGAGTTTCCTGTCAAACAAGAAGGCAGGAAGGGTGTCTCTTCCTTCCTGCCGTTAGGGTGTGTAGTGCAGTTCCAAGTTCGATGTTGCAAGTTGCATCAAAAGCATAGTTGACCGTCAAAGGTCCTCCGTCCGCCGAAAAGAACCAAAGAGGTCATCAATGATTCACTTTGGAAGAAGATATCATGATGCAATTGATCGCCGTTTTCCCGGAAAGACTGGCGGTCGCTGAAGAACCCTCTACCTAGCTATTGATTCTTGCTCTTCTTTCATCAGCATCGCCCTTTCCCAGTCGAAGTTAAGGACTGTCTCGCGGTTCACGGGCTTTCCCCTGTCTCTCGAGACTATGACCCTCAGCTCTTCTTTCGGCGCATTGTCTTCGTAGGAGTGCTCGTGATGAAGCATGATTATCGTATCCGCGCAAGTGTTTATCTCTTCAAAGTCATGAAAGTCCTTCTCTTGAGGAAGATTGCCTGGATTGTTCATTACCGTTCTTTTTAGCTGGCTTGCAATAACGATCGGCATTTGGAGAAACGTGGCCAACTCCTTGAACCACTTGAGTTCGCCCTCTCTTTCGCGAATGAGCTGAAGGTAGTCGACAAAGCAGATATCGTATCTGAAAAAGCACTTCAGATCGTCGATCGCATATGCGACCTTGTCAATAGTCTCGCCCCACTCTCTAAGGTCTAAGAAGAAGAGGGGTATGCTTCTTAACTTCTCTCTGTATCGGGAGCGCATTGCAAAATATTCGTCTTCTCCGTCCTTCAGTAAATCCTCTGAATAACGATGCCTTTGGAGAAGCCTTTCTTCTAGATTGTCCTTGCTTCTGTCTAGGGTTGCATAGGCAGTCCTCATTCCTTTTCTCGTGAATTCATATGCCATGTTCAGCATGAGCGTAGTCTTTCCCTGAGAGGGTCTCGAACCTATCACGACAAGATCCGTTTCTCTCATAGGTTGAAGAATATCGTTCAGTTTATCTATCGGCCACCTGTATTCAGACATTTAATTCACCTCCGTAAGTGTCTTTGTTTTTTTCTGTTTTTCATAGCTTCTTAGCGGATCTCTGCAATCTCACGAGCAAAGAAAGCTCTTTTGCTAAGGTAGTGCTCCCTCTTGTTGATCTGATCTGGACAAAGGACGAGTCCGCTTTTCTAGGCGGAAGCCCGGGGGTTCTTTGAATGATCCCCACAGCGGACGGCATCCTTTTCAAAGCACTCAGCTGCTCCTTTATGGCTCTTTTCTCAGCTGGTTTTTCGTTTCCCTAGCGCTCAGCGGGTCCTTGATCTTCCACCGGCGCTTTTTGCGGATCTATCCAGCTGGTTTTTCGTTTCCCTAGCGCACAGCCTTCATCGGCTCTATGGTTTTCACAGCGTTTCCTTCATCACTCAGCCGATCTCCTGGCATTCTGCTGTTCCTTCGCCCCTTTCCTGCTGTGGAAATACTTCATTGATTTCTTCGTCCATTCCATAATCTCTTCATTCACTTCGTAGATATCGTTGAGCTCCTCAGCATCCCCGATCTCTTCCGCGTAAGCCTTTGTTATCTTTCCTCTCAGGGTCGCTTCATAGCGGCGGACATCCAGAAGAGCCGCAGCGCGAAACATCTTTATGCTCTCTTCGACTTTGTCTATCATCTTCAGCGCTTTCGCAACGAGAAGGTAATTCTCCGCTTCGAAAGGATCGAGAAGAAGCGCTCTCTGAAGCCACGCAAGGGCGTCCAGCGGTCTGTTTAGTTCGAGGTAGAGCTCACTCATTTCCCTTAACGCATTGCGGTCGTCGTTATCATATGAGAGAGCGAGCCTGTACATCATCTCGCTCTTGTTCGGAAGGTTCAGCTTCCTGTATACTCTGGCGAGATCCTTCACGCTTCTCATGTCGTCGGGCCATCTCCTGTAACACTCCTCGAAGAGCCGCCTGGCTATGTGAAGATCACCGAAATCCTCGGCTATCCTGCCGAGCACGAGGTATTCGCAGTCATACTTGAACTCGTCTAGGGGCTCCTCTTCAAGCTCCCAGTTCGGATCTTCTCTCAAGCCTATTTCCGTAATAGTCTTGAGATAGAGCTCCTTCGCCTTTTCCGTTTCTTCGAGAAACTGGTGCCTCCTTATTTCATTCAGTCTCATAATCATCATCATATTTTTCACCTCTCTTATTCTTTGTTCTTCTAACCATCACAGGGATCAGAGCCGAGCACCGGCGCTCTCTTCTTCGAATTCATCATTTGGGGAGTCTTCATCCTGCAGATTATTCGAAGATGCTAGAAACTCCCTCTGCCTCCTAAGGATTTCTCCAAAGGAAGCTCCTTCACGGTATTGATTCTTCCTTTCGGCTTCGAGTCTGTCGGCGTTCTTTCGTATTAGCTCGACGGCTTCGATCAGATCCTCTGTCTTGGAGGAGTCCCCCAGGTTGTCATAGATCACCTTCGTCGTAACATCGGCCACTTTAGGGATCTCCATGGAGAAGTTCAGCATGATCCCGGCAAGGAAGTTCTGCCTGCTTGCCGAAGGCCTCTCCATCTTCGAGAGGGCCTTGCTCAGCTGGAAGTATCCCGTCGGGTCGAGCGGATGGTCTCTCGTGAGTTTGTCGAACCAGAAGTAGGCCTCGGTAAGCTTCTCTTCGCTGAAGGCCATCTCTCCCAACCGGAGTGTAGCCCAGAAATGCTTCGGGTCCATTTTCAGAACCCATCTGTAATCTCCTGCGGCCTCTTCGAGCCTTCCCATAGATTTCTTTATGTCCCCCATGGAACAGAAGCCGCAGGTTTCATCCTGGTTTCTCTCGCAGAATTTTTTCAGCATCTCCAATGCCTTTTCCCTCTCTCCGAAAAAGGCCGTCAGTCTGGCCGCGTCATACAAGGCATATCCCGAGAGTTTATTTTCGCCTTTCATGAGTTCCAGGTAGAAGGCTCGGGCCTCTTTGAACCTCATGTTTCCTACGTACTTGTTTGTGATCCTTATGAGGTCCTCTTCTCTTGACTTCTTCTTCGTTGAAGAGCTTTTCTTGACGGCGCTATTGAGCTCGGGATCATCCTTCAAGCCGAGAAGAAAATCGATAGAGACATCCAGCGCTTCTGCTATCCTTAGCAGGGTGTAATACCCCGGGAATCTCTCTCCCTGCAGGTATGAAGTGAGTATTGAAGACCAGAGCTGAACCTTCTCAGCCAGCTCGGCTTCAGTCATATTCTTGTCTATCATTCTTTCCTTCAATCTTCTTCCAAATTCTTCCATGTTTGCCTCCTTTAAGATCAGTTGCAAGCATAAGAACCGTTGTACGCTTAAAAGCGGAGAACCCGCTGATCGCTTGAAGAGCGGTCCTCCGTCAGCCGTCATCGGTCCTCCGATTTTTCAAGAGACTTAGAGAGTTTCCAGAGCATACGGTTTATTCTTTCAGCCTTCTCCTCAATCAGATCAAGTTGATTCTCTTTCAAATAGCCAAACTCAGAGGAAATCTCCAGCTGGGCCACTGTCTCGTTCAAGGAACCGCGGGCAAGATAGAGAAAATGGTCAAACTCCTTCTTGTGTTTCCTCCCAGCTCCTTCGGCTATATTCGACATAACTGAAATCGCTGCCCTTCTTAACTGAGCGACAAGACCAAACTTTTCTTCTGAAGGAAAGTATGAAGTCAATTCATACTCATCCTTTGCGAAGGACTTGCTCACTTTCCAGACTTCCAGATTCTTGAAACCAAACGACATTTCAAACCTCCATAATTCTTAAGTGTTTCTCACACAGATTCCTAATTCGGCGGACGGTGGACCGTTGACGGATAACGTGGTTTCCATCAGCACTCAGCGGCTCCTTGAGTGGCTCTCTCCCCCGGCAACACTCCGCCGAAGAGTTTAGAAAGAAGCTCCTTGTTCACTTCCTCTTTCTTTCCGTTAAGTGCCTTGTCATTCTCCCTGAAATCGTATGATTCATATGCCCTTATGAACTGAGCCCTCACTACCCTTCTTGATTCACCTGTCATATCGCATAACTCCTGCCATCCTATTGTCCTTTTCGCGTTCTCGAGCCTTGGATCGTCGTAGAAACGCTCTTCGTAGATTCCGAATTTGTGCACGTCCTCAATGACTATCTGCCAGGCGTCTTCCGCGCTCAATGAATCCTTTGTTTCATCCAGAGCGGCCTTTCTAATCGCGGCAATTGTCGGGGGTCTATGGGTCGTCATGATTAACCTCTGTACAGCGGCTGAAAAGGCCAAATCGGAGATGTCGGAGACCATCTTGTACCAGAGCTCTGCTGCAGGTCTGTCGAGAGTGAATCCGGGGAAGGCCATCTTCAGCATCGCCAATCCCTCAGCGAATGTGCTTCTGTCCATCTGATCCAACCCCCACGAAGTCCCTCAGAACGTCTGCCATCCTGTCGCCCCTGTTGGAGTATCTTCCCTCCAGGACCTTCTCGAAATTAGAGGGCTTCATGAGCCAGTCGAAGTCTGCCCTCCATCTCGTGACTCTCCCGGAGAGAAACTCAGATTCCTCCACCCTGTTGAAGTAGTCTTCCCAGAACCCGATCGAGGGATACTCCTTCCAGCGGGCACGGACGTTTCTCTTCCTAGAACCCGACCATTTCGCCGATTCCTTTGGAGCCGGAAGAGAGGGGCAGAGGTCAATGAAGGCCTGGCGGATCTTCTCATACGGGACGCAAAAGTCGCCCGATCTCCTTTCAAACGTAGAGTCATCCGAAGTGAAAGATGAAGGGTCGTCTTCAGTTTGCGCTTCGAGAGAAGAGGCGACTCCGTTTTCAGCATCCGACTCATCTTTCGCACAGAATGTCGTCTGTTCTTCTCGACCCATTTCTTCTTCTGATTCCTCTTCAACACCAGAAAAAGTTGACAATCCACCGGAAATCCGACTCTCTCCCGTCAGTCTCACTGACGAATTACCGTTAGGTAATTGTGTACTTTTTTCTTTTGTTTTCTTTTGTTTTGTTTTGTTTATATTATTGGGATCAGTCGAGAACGTATCGGGAACGCATCGGGGACGCATCGGGCTCTCATCGCGATCATCCGTGCTTTGGTCGACAGCATTCAATATCACATTCTCTGCCGTTTCCGGAATCTGCTCCTCGGCACGCGTCGGGGTATCCGTCGGGGACGCATCGGGGACGTGTCGGGTATCCATCGGGAACGCGAAAATCGAGTATTTTCCGGGGTTGAATCTGTCGCCCGATTCATAAGATATGAGTCCCGCCTTGCACAATCTTCTTCTCGCTCTTGCGAGCTGTCCCTTTGTGCATCCGTATACGCTCTGAACTATACCGTTCGGAATAACGAAGCTCTCGGGCCATCTCGCGTTGTTCGCGTAGTCGAGAACGAAGAAGTACAGAGAAGTCTCCAGAGAGTTGAACTTATGTATCTTGTTTGCTATCCAGAAGTTGTTGATCAGTTCTATGTAATTCACAGTAAAACCTCCTAAGTAACTGGTAAGCCGTTGCCCGTCCTCCGTTCTCCAGGCAGAACCGCTGCACGCTTAAAAGCGGAAAACCCGCTGATCGCTGGAAAAACCACTTTGCGCTGGCCGTCAAAACACCCGCTGGTTAGGAACCGCTCTTCGCTGAACGCTGTTTGAAAGACACCGCTGAGAACAAACAATGTGCATTATGTCAAAGATTCAGAACAAAGACATTCAAAAATATGCTGTTCGTTTTCCTTAACTATTCGGTGTTACCATAATCGTGGGGGTGAAAACATGACCTATTCGTACGAAAAACTCGACGTTTACAAACTCAGCATGACCTTCGCATATGATGTTTATCAGACTGTCTCTTCATTCCCTGATTATGAAAAGTTTGGTCTTTCTTCTCAGTTGAGGAGAGCCGTAATATCCGTTCCTTCAAATATCGCAGAAGGTTCAGGAAGGCAACACAAAAAGGAATATGCCCAGTTTCTCTTTCTCTCCAAAGGCTCCCTCAGGGAGGTCATAACCCAACTCGAATTGTCAAAGATGCTCGGTTACATAGACCAAGAGACTCATGAAAAACTTCGTGAAACAGCTGATAGACTTCACAGAATGCTCAACCGCCTAATCACCAGCCTGAAAGTCGCACCCGACTAGTGTTCAGCAGCTCTTCTCAGCTTAGAGCGTACAGCCTTCAGCAGCTCTTTTCAGCGTAAAGCGCACAGCGATGAGCGGATCTTCTCAGCGCACAGCGGATCTTTTGAATCTCCTCACCGGCTTCAGCTTTTCTTTCTTCTCATATGCATCTTCGGGAAGATAGTCAACCAGTTCGGAGAGGTTCCTGAAAGTGATGAATTTGAACGGATCTGGGAGCCCCACGACGGTGTCCAGCGCCGCCTCTCTATCCAGAAGCCTTATCTGCGTAGGGGCCTCGTCGCTCGCGTACTCGTAGCCCTGAAGCTCTACCTTTCCTATTCCTTCTTTGTCTATGAATTCATCTGCGAGCTTCTTCATCTTCTTCGCACCTTCTTGAAAGGCAACTGTCTTCTGAAGAGTGCTCTTCAGAGAGCCACTGTCTGTTATCATGAGATCCTCTCCAAGCTTCTCCATTAACGGGCAGAAGGAATGATAAAGGCAGTAAGAACAGTGGTCTCCGGCTTCAGGCGAAAAATCGCTCTGAAGGATCTGGCTTATCCAGGCGTAGAGATTGATCCCCGCCTCTTCGAGGTTTTCCTTTGTCACCTCTTTAGAAATCGAGGCTCCCGCAGAAAGAGAGACCCATTCTATCCTTCCTATGTCGTACCCCTGTCTCGAGAGAGCCCAGGCATAGATAAACAGCCTCTCCCAGTCGGGATCTCCAAAACCTGCCTTGAAGTGGCAGAGGACGAGAGACGGGTTGACCGTCCCCGGTCCTCCGTCCTCCGAAAGACCAAGAAAAGCAGATTCAAGGCTCGTGTTAGCTTCTTCCCCGGGATTAGGAACAAAGAATTCTGCTTCACAGTTCTTCTCGAGGGACGGGTCTGTGCTCTGGGACGAAGGACGAGGGACGTTTGTCCGCTCATCTCTGTAGAGCGCCTGCGCCACTCCCCTAAAAACCACTTCCGGTTCGTCGAAGGGAATTGGATTCGAGAAGCTATCCAGTGCGAAGGGGATATTTAGAGCAACGATCTCTTTGCTCTTGAGGAATTGAACTCCAAACTCTATCTGGTCCAGATCCCTTTTCAGATTTTCTCCAAAGAGGAGAGGAGTAGGAGAATTCCCGAGATAGGAATTGAACATCGCCCTCAGGATAAGGCCGTTGTGTTTCCTGCCCTCTCCCTGCGCTTCGGGAAGTCCTTCGAAATATCGGAGATAGAACCTGTGAGGACATTCGATAAAGGACTTGAGTCTTGAATACGATAGTGGGAACGGGCGACGGTTCTCCGTCAGCCGTTCGTCGCTTTGCGGTTTCTCAAGAGCTAGTTTCTCCGAGAATGCAGAGCCGGTTCTTCCGGGCCTGCACTCTGTTGAAACTGCTTTCCCTTCCGAAGTAATATCACTGTTGCAAAAAGGGTAAACAGAATTAGACCTTTCCCGTTTGAAAGTGGTAGTATTTAGTAGGGTATTTTTGTACCTATTTCTTGAGAGCGGATCTCCTGGCAGAGGTCCGTTCTCGTTTCTTACTGCCGGATTCATGACAAATCACCTTCCTTTCTTGAATTCAGTTCCAAGTTCCAAGTTGTTAGTTGGAAAAAATCGTTGTCCGTTGTCGGTTCGCCGTTCTCCGGGGAACCCGCTGATCGCTGTGAAGATCCGCTTCTCGCTGTGAGATTCAGTTCTCCGTTAACCTTTCACGGCCAACGGCGGATTTTGGCCCCCTCTTCGGGCGAACAGCCGTTCGCCCCTACAGAATCACCTAAGATTGTCATCCCGTGATGCAACTGCACGGGATCTCATCTCTTCCGTCTCGTCCTCTCTCCTAATCTCGTGTCCTTAACTCTCTTTTCGGAGAACGGAGAACCATTCAACGCTGGACCTCGCACCGCGTCAAGATCCTGGCCAGGAGCATTGTCAGATGACGTGAAGGGTCTGTCATCCCGAAGTGTTCCTGTACGGGATCTCATCTCTTCCCTCTCGCGCTCTCTCCTTATCTCGTGGTCCTTAACAAAGAACGAAGAACCTGGACACGAAGTGTCGGAACGAAGACCGCTGGATCTCGCTCTCGTCGTCGTATTCGGCGGACGGTGGACCGTTGACGGTTGACCTTTTTCATCAGTCATTTTGCGCCTCCTTTGTTGTTAGTTCTCTTATGGTGTTCTCATATACGCCTATGTCGTATCCGAGACTGTAGAGATACATGAGATCCTTGTAGCCCGGAAATCTGGAAGTCCTTGTGAAACAGGGAAAGATCCTCTCCACAGGAACCTCCAGGAAACGCGCTAGAGTGTCGGCGTTTCTGAAACCGGGAATTATTCTTCCCAGCTCGACCTCTGAGATATACTTCTGGTCCTTGCCTATCACCTCTCCAAGCTCCCTCTGGCTAAGCTGTCTCATGATTCTCTCATCGCGCAGGTTGCCCATAAATCACCTCCTCTCTGCATGAAATCAGTTCATTCAGAACCCCGTTTTCTGAATGCGACGGCTTTGAAGCCTTAGATATACTTCAAATCATCTCTTCATATTCTTGTGAACAAAATCGGGCAGTTTGAACGGTGTGTTTCCGTAGCTTCAGCTAAACTTGCGCAGATTGTCTCCCGTTCAATCGAAAATTATCATGCTCCTCTACGGGGACAAACCTGAAGATAAGTTCTTGAAGAAAGAAACCCTTAAACAAAGAGAACAAAATATAAAAGCAGTCTTTCTAAAACCATCCATATTTTGAAAAACCTCCATCTACTCCGTTAGTCAATCAAAATCGCTTGTATATATTCTATATCATTCCCATAAACGCTGTCAAGAACTGTTCATGAGCTATTCGGCATTGAGAGACCCGGAGCAATATTTTCAATTGTGGTCTTTTATCCGCGATTATTGCCTACTAAAGCCATTTATTCCATTCATTCGATCTGTTTGAATCTGTTTCTTTTCGAATCGTCTTTTTTCTTTCGTTTTCATGATTTTCGGCATATGAATGCGATAGCTTTCAATCGGGATAAAGGAGCCTTTGCTTCTCTATTTTGATTATACATATCCGCTACTCCAGAGCCAAACTCAGGTGTTTTTCACCTGAGCTTGGTGTTTTTTGATCCTGTGGTATATATTCATTTCACGTGGCCACGAAAAAAAGCAGTTGCAAGTTGTGAGTTCTCAGTTGCAAGAGAAGAAAGATCCAGCTCTTACTTGCATCTTGCGACTTGTAACTTGCAACTGAAAGAAAAGGAGGAATTTTCATGGGACTTGGCACAACTGTAATGGTAGTAGGTACTGAGAAGTCACTCTCGATCACCTGGGATACAGGTGTCATTGAGGACGACAAACCAGTCCTCTCGAGACAGACTCTCAAGGTCGATTCGGCAATGACTGCACAGGAGGCTTATGACGCAGCCTATAACATCGCAGGCCTCACAAACTACATCATCGCCGATATCAAGCTAGTCGAAACCCAGACCCTCGGACCGATTGACTAAAAGACGGATGTACGAGGGTAGAGGATAGAGGTTTGAAGTTCAAAGTCTTCTTACCTCTAAGCAAGTGATGAAACAACGATAGCCGAAGTCCGTCAGCCGTTCACCGATTAGGATCGTAAATGCAATGCCACTGCACTTTGTAGCTTTTTCGGAGGACGGAGGACGGTCAACGGAGAACCGTTACTCGAAAGGAGGAACTCAAATGAGAAACCTGAGCGTTAGATGGTACGATTCAACCGCGAAGAAGTCCAAGGGCTTCTACATAAAGGAGCCCAAAGAGACTCTGACCCAGGCTGAGGTCGAGACTGTGATGGGAAACCTCATAACTCTGAAGGCAATCCCTTCAAGCTATGCGGTGGACTACGCGGCGGTAATCGACACCCAGAAGAATGAGTTGTTTAATTTGATCTAGAACCGTCCATCGTCCAAACCCGAGGACCCGTCCGGCGTCCTTGGCTCCGGGTGGCTCAGCCACCCGGCTTCTTCAGTCTGGAGATCAACCTGTTAAGCATCTTGTGGAGTCTGTTCGCCTGATCTTTTATCTGAATGAAAGTCTCTTCATCAACATATCCAAACATCTTCGAGAGTTCGAGTTGTGTCATTGCTTCTCTCAGAGAGCCCTTTGCCAGGAAGAGAAACTGCACAAACTCCTTATTGTACTGACGGCCTGACCCTTCGGCGATGTTTGAGGGAACGGAGATAACGGCTCTCCTCAACTGTGAAGAAAGACCGAATTTCTCGAAGTCAGGGAAAGTGGAGACAATCTGATAAACGTCGTAGGCAAACTTCATACTAAGCTTATACACATCTAGATTCTGATAAGAATCGGCCATGAAGACCACCTCCAGAGAAATGATAGCTCAAAGATCCAGTCAGTGTCTATCCAAGGACGAGGGACGGGTTCATGATCTTGGACGAAGGACGAAACCAAAGGAGGTAGCCATGGATTTCATACGAGAATTGATTTCGCTAATAAGCGTCTTCTCAAGTTATGTAGAATCTCCCGGCAACGGGCCGGAGAAGAAAGAGAAAGTGAAGCAGATGATAAAGGACGCGCTTCCCGATGAACAATGGAAGATCGATCCAGAATTCTTCGACTTCATCCTGGATGTCTTGATTGACCTTGTCGTCATGTTCCTGAACAAAGGGCTTTGGAAGACGGCGATGAAGGTATTGGTGAAGTAGCAAAATAGCATTCAGAAAACCGAACGACCCATGATTCTCATTTGCCAATAAGAATTCAGGGATTTGTTCTTCACTTCGTACAGATATTTGGTATGATGTGCTTGAGTCATTGTTAGCATCCACTCCTTATCTCCCCTCTATTTGTTTAGCCACAACTAAAGGGTATTCTTTCCCCGGATCGCTGGCAATGACTCTTATGTATTTTTATCTGTCCGTTCTATGTATTTCTATGGCTCTTCCTCAATAAGTAGGAAAAGAGACAAAGAATGCGTAGAATTGAGTAAG
>NZ_DIXC01000004.1 GCF_002435945.1 Mesotoga sp. UBA6090 | reverse complement strand
CGTGACACAGGGAATGGGGGATGAAGCTCGTTTTTTCCATCTTGGAATGACTTCATCCGATGTTGTGGACACCGCCCTTTCGCTTGCCGTTAGAAAGTCCGGACGTTTCATTGTCAGTTCTCTGGAACAGCTCTCGAGAGCACTGAAAGAAAAAGCAATTGCCTATAAAGATGTAGTATGTATGGGTAGGACTCACGGCATACATGCTGAACCCACTTCGTTTGGGCTGAAGTTTCTATCGTTTTTTGTTGAAATAGAGAGGGCAATCCTTCGCTTGAACAGAGCTATAGATGGTTGCTCAGTTGGGAAACTGAGTGGAGCCGTCGGAAACTACGCTAATATCTTGCCGGAGATCGAGAGTATTGCTCTGGGCGAGCTTGGTCTGAGGCCGACTGCTGTTTCCTCCCAGATCATCCCGAGGGACATTCACGCAGAGTTCCTTTCGGCACTGGCAATTGCGGCCTCTTCAATAGAGAGAATGGCTGTGGAGTTCAGGCATCTCCAGAGAACAGAGGTCCTGGAAGTTCAAGAGCCTTTTAAGAAGGGGCAGAGGGGTTCTTCCGCTATGCCTCACAAAAAGAATCCCATCATATGTGAAAGGCTCACCGGTATGGCACGTTTGATAAGAAGTTACGCAGGTGCTTCACTAGAAGATATTGCCCTCTGGCATGAAAGGGACATCTCCCATTCCAGTGTAGAGAGAGTAGTCCTGCCGGATGCGACAATGCTTCTGTACTATATGTCTGAGAAGTCTGTTTATCTGGTGAGCAATCTTGTTATCTATCCCGAAAGAATGAGAGAAAACTTCAAAGCCTCCAGAAATCTTGTTTTCTCCCAGAGGGTCATGTTGGCCCTGATTGAAAAAGGTATGTCGAGAGAGGAAGCTTACCAGTTTGTTCAGGAGTTGTCAATGGATTGCTGGAATGGCAATCTTGATTTCAAACAGTTGGTTCTAACTAATCAAGTAATCGCCGGGCTCATGGATTCAGAAGAGATTGAGAGACTTTTCAGTCCTGAGTATTTTTTGAGAAACGTTAATTGCGTATTTGAGAGAGTTCTTAATGGAGGTTGACTGAGTGAAAAAACTGGCCGTTGTTGGTGCCCAGTGGGGCGATGAAGGAAAAGGAAAGGTTGTCAATTACTTTTCCAGGGATTTTGAGTGGATAGTAAGGTTTTCCGGTGGCGCAAATGCCGGTCACACTATCTATGTTGGGGATAAAAAGTATGTGAACCATCTTTTGCCCTCAATAAACCCCGTGATTGATTCGAAGGGCTTTCTTGGTGCAGGAATGGTAATAGATGTTGGGCAGTTGATTGAGGAACTGAAAATCCTGGAAAGAGATTTCCCGGGCATCTCCAGTAGATTCTATCTTGATCCCGAAGCCTTCATCGTTCTTCCTTGGCACAAAGAAGAAGACTTATTGCTTGAGACGATGCGCAGGGTACCGATCGGGACAACGGGCAGAGGGATAGGACCTGCTTATACAGATAAGGCATCAAGAGAGGGGCTGAAGCTCTTCGTTCTCTTTGACGAGGTACTCTTGAGAGAAAGACTCGAAGCGATATATCACATGAAGCGAAGCAAGTATAACAGGGACTTCGCCGTTTCTATAGAGGAAATGTTGGTCTATTTGCAAGGTCTTAGAGCTGAGCTTGAAAGGCTCTGCGTCAATTTCACGAGTGCAGTAGACATGTATAGAGTCTTCAGGAGTACTTCCGTCTTGTTTGAAGGAGCTCAGGGTGTTCTTCTGGACCTGGATTTCGGAACATATCCCTTTGTGACATCGGGGGCATGTATGGCTCATGGAGTATCCTCGGTAGGGTTCTCTACCTTTGAACTGGACAGTGTCTACGGGGTTCTCAAAGCTTACACAACGCGAGTAGGAGCTGGCCCCTTTCCGACAGAAGAGCTCTCCGAGGTGGGTGGGCTTCTGCGGGAAAGAGGAAAGGAATTCGGCGCAACAACGGGTAGAGCACGAAGGATAGGTTGGCTGGATCTTCCCGCTCTGAGATACGCAAAAATAAGGTCTGGTCTAACGGGCTTCGTTATAACGAAAGGAGACGTACTGAACGGACTGGATGAAGTGAAAGTCTGTGTGGCGTATGATGTTGATGGAGTCGTTAAGGAATTGCCCTCTACTTCGTATGATTTTTTCAGAGCAAAACCAATTTACGAAACTGTTAGTGGATGGCCCGTTACTGATCACATAAACTTCCTGAAGTACATGACTTTTATCGAAAAAGAAACCGGTGTCGAGATTGACTACATCTCATATGGGCCGAAAACGGAAGAGATGAAAACCAGGAACGATCTTATAATGAGCATATAGCTCAGTTTCGGGGAAGGAGGGGAAGCAGAGAATGGAAATTAGACTTACGAACACAATGTCACGAAAAAAGGAAGTCTTCAAGCCGCTAAGGGAAGGCGAGGTGGGGTTATATACTTGTGGACTCACAGTTTATAACTTCGCTCACATTGGCAACCTGAGAGCGTACGTCTTTGCCGACACCCTCAAGAGGATGTTTCTATTCAACGGCTATAAAGTGAGACATGTAATGAACATAACTGACGTGGGACATCTTACGGGAGACGAAGACGAAGGCGAGGACAAGATGGAAGCCGGTGCAAGACGCGAGGGGAAAACCGTCTGGGAAATAGTGGACTTCTATACCGAGGCTTTCTTCGACGATCTGAAGAGATTGCGGATTATCTTCCCAACTGTCACCTGCAGAGCAACCAGGCACGTAGACGATATGATTGAAATGATACGCAAGATAGAATCCAACGGATACACATATATTGCTGGTGGGAATGTATATTTCGACACTTCGAAACTGCCCGACTATGGCAAGCTGGCAAGGCTTAAGCTTGATGAGGAGAAGATGCGTTCTAGAGTGGAAAGCGACCCCTATAAGAGGAATCCGTTTGATTTCGTCCTGTGGTTTACTCGATACAAGTATGATAGCCATGCTATGCAGTGGGATTCTCCGTGGGGCAGAGGTTTTCCCGGATGGCATATCGAGTGTTCTGCGATGTCTTCGAAGTACCTCGGTGAAAGGTTCGATATCCATACGGGCGGCATAGATCATATTCCAATTCATCACACGAACGAGATTGCCCAGAGTGAGGCAGCTTTCGGTCATGAATGGGTTAATTACTGGCTTCACTCGGAATTTCTTGTCATTGGTGAGGGGGAGAAGATGTCCAAATCCCTGAGGAACTTCATTACCTTGCAGACGCTGATCGATAAGGGCTACGATCCTGCAGAGTATCGATACTACCTTCTGGGAGCTCACTACAAGAAGCAGTTGACTTTCACGCTCGAGGCTCTTGATGGGGCGAAAAGCGCCATGAAGAAGCTTGCCACTAAGATAGGAGAACTGAAGGAATCAGAAGCACCAGTTAGTGAACCCAATTCATTACTTCTGAATGAATTTCATGAAGCAATAAACGACGATCTGAATACACCTAGGGCGCTCGCTGTGTTGTGGAAGGTCGTTGACAGCGAGGATCTCCGTCCTGGCGAAAAACTCTCTTTGATCGACGAATTCGACAGAGTTCTTGCGCTAGGTCTCTCCGAAATCGAAACTGACGTAATTCCCGAAGAAATAAAAGAGCTTGCAAACCAGAGGGATCAGGCTCGAAGTGACAGGGACTGGAAGAAAGCAGATGAACTGAGGGAGCTGATTTCTGAAAAGGGGTATGAAGTTCTAGACGAACGAGACGGATACAAGATAAGAAAAAAGTGAATCGCAGTGAATACCGGCAAATGAAGAGTTTTACGCGAATTCAACCTTCCTTGATGTCACGTTTGTAGTAAGATGTTGACCTGTTGGCCCAAGATCTGTGTTCAGACAGAGCTTTTTGACTTGTGAAGAGAGATCTTTCTTTCATGTTCGTCTTTATTCATGGTTCTCGCTTCAGACAACGATCTTTCCATCCATATCATTTCGTACGAGAGCAATACTTCAGTATTAGAGCTTACAGCCAGGAGATAGATAGCGAGCGGACCTCTGTTCATTGTTTTTTACAGCTTTGGTCTGTCATTCTTGTGAGTATTTAACGGATAATTTATATCGGCTTAACCGAGAAAGGTTTCAATCCTGTTAGAATATATGTGAAAGATATAACAATTTAGGAGGTAAGTATATGCCAGATGCGAATTTCAGAGTAAGAGCAGTTTCGGAAAGTCGGGCGAGAGTTGCCGTAAAAGCAAGAAATTTCACTATGATCGTTGATGAGCCACCTAATCTCGGTGGTGACGATAAGGGTGCCAGTCCAGTTGAATACGTTCTCGCCGCACTTGCCGGTTGTCTGAATGTAGTAGGACATCTCGTTGCAGATGAGATGGGTTTCAAGATAAAAAGATTGGAAATAGACGTCTATGGTCCGCTGAATCCGGCCAGATTGTTTGGTAAATCATATGAAGACAGAGCGGGTTTCAAGGAGATAACCGCAGAGATGAAAGTTGAGACCGATGCAGATGAAGAGACACTCAAGAAATGGGTCGAGGCTGTGGAAGATCGTTGCCCAGTCACTGATAACCTGGTAAACCCAACGCCTGTTAAAGTTCTGGCATCCAGTCTGTAGACGAAAAGAGTTTCCAGAAAAGACCCCTGAAGGGGTCTTTTCATTCTTCGGTAGTTGGACAGATTATCGGAAAGAAATATATGACGTTATCAAGGTCATGATGACCGTTTTTAAAGAAGCTAAGAGTCTGAGCATCGTTGAAAGATGGATTCCAGGTTTGGGCTGGATTAATCGCTCCATTGCCAAAATACCCTATCAAATCTCCTTTGTCGATCTCTTTGTTTCCATTGAAATCCCTCCAGATCCTTATTTTGATGTAGTTTTCTGTGAGTCCGGTTAAGTAGAATGAACCGTCTCTCTCAACCTCGGCTTCCTTTAGAACCTGGCCCGAAGTGGAGAGGATTTGAATCAAGAGAGGTCTCCGCTCTTCACTGAAGTTTAGAGCATCGAATGCCTGAATAAGGCCGTATCCATAGTACTGATCCCATCCCGGATCTCCTAGATCACGGGCCGTTTCCCGAAGGATCTTCCTTATAATCTCTTCGCCAGAAGAATCTCTGCCTGCGTATCCTTGTGCCATCAGGAGAGCTGCAAGCCCCGTTACATGTGGCGCCGCCATGGATGTTCCGGCCATATATGAGTATGTATTTCCTGCATTCACTGAGTATCCTGTACTAAGTATTTGATAGCTGCTTGAGCCGCCTGGGGCGACAAGGTCAAGAGAATCTCCGTAATTCGAATAACTCGCCCTCTGCATCGTATTGTCGACCGCTCCGACTGATATCACTTCCTCGTAAGAAGCCGGATAGTATGGGCTTGAGGAATTGTAATTGCCTGATGCAGCTATCATCAAAACTTCATTTTCCGACGCGTATTGAACGGCCGCCGCTACAACAGGAGAGTCCGGCCCTGCAAGGCTCATATTTATTATCTTGGCTCCATGATCAACTGCATAATGAATTCCCTTCGCAAGAATGCTCACCGTTGTGACGCTTCTTCCGTATTCATTGTAATCGAAGACTTTTACTGGAAGAATGACTGGATAATCACCCCATATCATTCCCGAAACACCTTCGAGATTGTCGGTCGACGAAGCTATAGTACCTGTCACATGAGTTCCGTGTGAAAGCTTGCCGGCGGGGGGTTCGTCTATTGGGTCATAATCATCATTGTAGACGTCGTATCCAGAAAGCAGTTTGCCTGATAGATCGGGATGGTCAGGTCTTGTACCTGAGTCGATGACGGCCACCACAACCGTTGACGCTCCCTTTTCAATCTTCCAGGCCTTATGCATCTCAATCATCGGATAGTTCCACTGTTCGGGATACAGCTGATCGTTGGGGACACTCTCCTCGGATTGAAGAGTGAAAATCCTCTCCGGCTCGATTGACTTAACTCCTTCAATTCCAGACAGCGAAGATGGATCGTTTGTCTTCACAACGGCATAGCCAAGAGAGCCGTCTCTTGAATAGAACTCATCAAGGATCTCTACTCCAGAAACTCCTGAGATTATTGCTGAATCAAACCCTCTATCGAAGAGGATAACAAATTGATTACTCAGGAAACCCTGCTCGATGTCTTCACTGGAAAATCTTGGAGAGTATGCTGTGGTTCTTTGAAAACTATCAAGAACTGAGGTTTCTGGAAAGTAAGGAACGACCTGGCCTGAAAGAGAGTAGTAAACCTCGGGTTTAATGCACCCGGTTAGCGAAAAACAAAGAACAATAAAAAGCGCAATCAAAAGCACGAAAACTTTTCTAAGCCGCATCTTGAACCTCCGGATCTAGATAGGAAGATTGTACCATTATCTCTGAAGCGTCGGATTCTTCTGATAAATCGGTTCAACAACAACCAGGAATGGAAACACGCAAAAAAA
This sequence comes from Mesotoga sp. UBA6090, assembly GCF_002435945.1. NCBI lineage: Bacteria > Thermotogati > Thermotogota > Thermotogae > Kosmotogales > Kosmotogaceae > Mesotoga > Mesotoga sp. UBA6090. The sequence goes on along the minus strand of NZ_DIXC01000004.1, from coordinate 111,999 downwards.
GAGCGGCTGCAAAGCCGCTCTTTCTAATTACTATCTCAAGTTTTCTTTCCGAGTTCAGATGTACAATTAGGACACCTTACGGCATCGATAGGAATCGAAGTGTGACAGAAAGGACAGGTCTTGGTTGATGGCGCTGCCGGAGCCTCTTCCTTCTTTAGCCTGTCACGCATTTTGTTTATTGCTCTGATTATCAGGAAGATCACAAAAGCGAGAATAATGAAATTGATGATTGCGTTGATGAAAAGACCGATGTTTATCGTTGCGGCACCAGCCGCCTTTGCCTCTGCGAACGTTGCATAGGCCTCCCCTGAAATGTTTATGAATAAGTTGCTGAAATCAATGCCACCTGTGAACAAACCGAGAATCGGCATTAGTATGTCGTCTACAAGAGATCTTACAATGACTTGAAATGCACCACCGATAATAATGCCGACAGCCAAATCAATAACGCTGCCGCGGCTGATGAACTTCTTGAACTCTTTCCACACACCGCTCACCCCCCTCTACTATGAAGCTGTAAAAAGATTATAATTTAGTCTAGTTCTAAAAACAACCGTTTAAGGCCCTCTTGATCCATCTTTTCTTTTATTGGATCTCTTGTTTATCAACAGTGATTCGCTACCTTCTTAGTCTTTGTGTGTGTGAAAACCGTATCTGATTCAATATCCAACAGCCTGCCCGTCTCTTCTGGGGTCGGCTCCTCCAAATAGTATTCCTATATCTTTGTTGAACAAAACGGCATGAACCCCGCCGAAGTAAGGATCATAGTCGTTTCTTACAGTTATTTCATGTCCCATTTCGATAAGCCTATTGTAAGCGTTAATTGAGATCCTTCCTTCTATAGACATCGGGCCAGTCTGCATCCTAAATACTCTGGGTGCCAGAATTGCTTGCTGTACAGTCATTCCGTGGTCAATTATGTTGCTTATGGTTTGAGCTACAGTAGTGATGATCCGTGTACCGCCTGGCGCACCGATAGTCATATATGGTTCACCTTCAGGGTCTATAACCAGAGTAGGACTCATGCTGCTGAGTGGCCTTTTCCCGGGTTCGACTGAGTTTGCTGAGCCGGGGGTTTTTACGAAGTCGTCCATGTGATTATTAAGAATAATTCCTGTTGTCGGCACAACAACGCCAGAACCAAAGAAGTAGTTTATGGATTTTGTCATAGCAACCATGTTTCCCTCTTTGTCCATAACAGAAAGATGAGTAGTGCTTCCGCTTTCGAACTTCCAGGGGTCACCGGGCTCAACGAATTCAAGTGGAATGCGCTTATCTATTTTCTCAGCAAGGGTCCTGGCATAATCTTTCGAAGTTAGTCCCTCGAGAGGAACATCCACAAAGTCAGTATCGGCCATGTATCTTGATCTATCGGCAAAAATCAGTTTCATTGCCTCTGACCAGATGTGGATCGTCTCGGCAGTGTTGTCTCCCATCGATCCGACATCGAAATTCTCCATGATATTTAGAAGTTCAATTACGTGAGTTCCTCCCGAGCTAGCAGGTGGAACTGACAGTATAGTGTAACCTCGATATGTTCCAACAACTGGTTTGCGAACCTTCACTTCATAATTTGCAAGATCATCCATTGTCATTACTCCGCCGCGTTTCTGAACTTCGCCCACAATCTTCTCGGCAATTTCTCCAGAATATATCGCATCTTTCCCGTTCTCTACGATAGATCTTAGGGTATTGGCCAAGTCCTTTAGTACAATAGTCTCTCCCACTTCATAAGGAATACCTCCATACTTCAAATAGAGGTCGACTCCATTTTCCATCATCATTATCTTCTCGTAGTTGTCGCTAATAATTGAAAAAAGATTAACTGTTACAGGGATTCCCTTCTCGGCCCAGTCTATGGCTGGCTGAATTACTTCTTTTCGAGAAAGCGTTCCGTAGTTTTCAAGAGCATATAATAGGCCGGCGACTTCACCCGGAACCCCTATGGCCTTTCCCCCGATGACGCTCTCATAGTTTACTGGACGATTATTCTCGTCAAGATTGAAGAAAGTCGGGCTTGTAGAGTTCGGTGCAGTCTCTCTGAAATCAATGACTACTGGTTCATCCATATCGGCCAGCTTAATTATCATGAATCCTCCTCCGCCGATTCCAGAAGCATTCGGTTCCAGAACACCTATCGCAAATGCGGTGGCTATAGCAGCGTCTACAGCATTCCCGCCCATCTCAAGAATCTTAACGCCTACTTCTGAGGCTTCAGGTTTTGCGGCTGCAACAACTCCGTTTCTTCCCTCTGCATCCCTTCCATAAAGGTTAAGAGGGTTCGATGCCAAAACGGTTCCAGCAATTAGTATGGCCACAAGAACAAACACTGATTTTCTCATTTTTCACTCCTCCTGCTCCAAATATGAGATTGCTCTAACAAATCAGTCTAACATTTCTGGAAACTGAAACTTCTTTGTCGGCAGACTTTCCAGTGGGCGCTTTGTGTAGAATATTCAGTTTTCAAGAATGAAGGAAAAGTTTAGTATAATCTTGTTGGTGATCATATGCGAGAAATTGTCGATTTCATAAGAAGCACTGTTCTGAAGTGGGGCTATCGAGGGGCTGTGATAGGAATAAGCGGAGGAATAGACTCTGCAGTGGTAGGTAAGCTAGCTGTTGACGCCCTAGGCAAGAAAAACGTATTTGGCCTTCTCATGCCCGAGCGCGACTCTTCGAAGGATACTCTGGAGGATTCGAAGCTTGTGGCTGGTTTCCTGGGAATAGACTTCAAAGTCAAGAACATAAGTTCAGTTCTCCGTTCTGTTGGCTGTTATAGACTTCAACCGCCTGCACTTTTAATACCTCAGTCGGTTAAAGAAAAGTATGTAAGGGATAAGTGGAAGAAGCTTTCTTCAGATCCTTTTCTCGACGACTTGGCCGACAGTGGCAATGAAGAATTCAAAAGGGGACTGGCTTTTTACAGGGCTAAACACAGAGTCAGGATGGTTTCGTTATATCTGGAAGCCGAAAAAAGGGGTTACGCTGTACTAGGCACGACAAACAAGACTGAATGGCTTTGCGGACTTTATGTGAAGTGGGGAGATGATTCTAGCGACATTGAGCCGATAAAGCATTTGTTCAAGACTGAGGTAATGGATCTTGCAAGAGACTTGAAAATCCCGGCGAGGATCATTGAAAAACCACCGAGTCCCGATCTAATTCCGGGAGTCAATGATGAAACTGCCTTTGGACTTCAAATGAATGAGCTAGATGAAGTGCTTCGGGAAATCGAAGCCGGCAAAGCCCCAAACCCTCACGACAGGAAGGTCATGAGGGTTATGGAAATACTCCAGGCGGCTGAACACAGGAAGCTCAGGAATCTTTCAATTATTCAGAAGAAGTGAGAGTTTTAAGCCCGTTACTCCATGAAATGCTTATCAGATTAACTACGGCTCTTTCCAGTTGATGATCAGCGAATTCCGGAAAGTCAGTGAAAACTTGTTTCTTTGCTTCCCCAGGTCCAACGCTAAGTTCATCGAGTTCCTTTTCGGCAACGTAGAGCTCTTTACCCATTGGATCAAGTAGTCTGAAAGAGATGTGCACTCCTTTAACCGTTCCAAGATCTGAATTGTTCTTGACTCTTAGGACAACGCCCTTCTTTTTGCTGAAAGTTCCAGTCTTTTCTATGCTTGACTGAATAACGACTTCGCGATGGAGGGAGTTCGTTGTTTTTCTGTCTCCTGCAAGGTAAAGGTCTGCACTCTCTGGAATACTGTCTTCCAGATCGAGATCGGATACAGATATTTCTTCTCCAAGCGCTTCTGGGAGCGATTCATTCTTAGTTTCAAAACTCTCCAGAGATTTGTACAGCTGATAAAGATCCCACAAGTTGTCGTTGAAGACTCTGTGTTTTTTCAGTTCTTCAACGATTATTCCGGTGCTAAAGGAATCTAAATCTATCTTCGAATTTTCCTTGCGAATCTTCACGCCATCCTGGCCAAAGTGGACACCAGAAAGAATAAACCATTCATCGGGCAACGGAAAGACGAATCTTCCAATATGCTCTTCCTTTGAAGAGAACTCTATCGCGTTAACGATAATAGGAACGACGTAATCGGTCTCTCTTTTTGCAGGGATCTTTGATGCTTCTCCGTCTGACACCACTCTCATAGTCTTGCCAAGCGTCCTCGATTCGAAGGCCCAAAGCGAAACTGAATCCTCATAGAACTTGTCGTCCACAACTTTTACCCCTTGAAGCTTAACAGAGCTAAGATCGAGTTTGCTTTTGGTAAGAGAAAACTTGGACGATTCCATCTTCACTTCGACTACTGTCATAAGCCGGTCCTTGTATTTCGCAAAGACCGGATCTGAAGGAAACGTGAACGTTATTCCGTCATGTTTTGATTCCTCAATAAACACAGAACCAGCATCGCTTATAAGAAAAGCCGAGTACCCCATTATCTTCATAATTATTTCCCCCTTTCTTTTTTGTTATCTCCGATAACAGCATTATACCTCATTCCATTGTCACGACTTAAGCAAAGTCGACTGACAGGCAGATTTCGAGTTCTTTCCAAAAGTGAAGTAGACGACCCGCATTGTTCATCGAGAGGGATATATTGCTAGTAAGTAGGCTTGAGATAGTTGTTCTGGTTTTCTGCCAAAAGGGGTGATTGCGTCGTAGCATTGAGATGGAAAATCCTAAAGGAATCTTGAGTTTTTACAAATTGAGAAAGGATTCCCAGCGTCTCCGAGCATAAACGGTTCTATCCTATCTTTCCAGAAGAACCTGCTGTCAAGTCTATTTGGAGGAAGGTGCCTATTGCTCCGTTCTGCAAATAAGTGGTTGTTCGAAAAAGAAAGGGGAAGATTCCCCTTTCTCGTTTATTTTCTTTGAGCAATTTTACGGCTCATGTATTGAAATCTCTCTTTACGGTTGATTATCCAATCCAAAGTAAATTCCAAAACGCGAGTCACTGTACTTAATGCCTATCTTGGGGAAAACGTCACCGATACCTATTGTTGAACCTACATTTATGAAAAGGTAAAGGGCGGAATGATCGAGACTGGTGTTTGTTCCGCTTATCACAGCGCCAATTCCCAGCTCTTTCAAGAAGAATAGAGGACTCCAACCCCAGTCTATCCTGTACATGAGTTGAGCTCCGTTCGCATACCAGTAGAAATCATCGTAGAAGCCGACACCAAGACCGACAGATGTACCCAGAGTTGGGGAGAATCCAGCATCCACGGCAAGCAATGGCGTGATCTTTCCGTCAGAAAGTCTTATCCCGGGTTCCACCGAAATCGAGAAGAGATTTCCTCTCAGACTTAAGGGAACAGATGTAGTGATGCCGCCTGACGTGTCAAATCCAATATAAGCGTGTGATCTAAACCTTGTGGAAGGATTCAAAGGCATCTGGAAGAGCTCAGAAGATAGTCCTGCGGTTAGCATAGGCACGCTGGGGGTGCCTAAGCTTACTTTCAGAGAGACATCTACTCCTTCCAAGATCTGTCCCACATACTCCCCCTGGAAAGTAAGCTTGTTAGTACCAAAGGTAAATGAAGGCATCAGCTCCATGGAATGCTTCGAATCATGTGAAAGGTGAACGGTAAGAAAGCCAAGGGAAATGTTCTCGCCATCGTATGCGACTAACGGAGCTCTTAACACAGGGTTCAGAAAATGAAGGAAAGTCTTCTTCAGGTAATCGCCGCTTGTATACTCCACAGAAGTTGGCTCGAAGTCATCGGGTTCAACTTCTTTAACACTGTATGGAGTGCTTTCAAGACCGAAAACATAAATAGACATTCCCTTTTCTCTTCGGGAGTGTCCGAATCCGTACACTGTAGAATCTAGCACCACCGCCTTTTCGAGATTGGCACCTTCGGTTAGTCTGAAAACCTCTCCCGATTTTACCTCTACAGCGAAGGCATCCATATACCCTTCTTCATAAGCGGCTGTAAAGACTACCTTCCCCTCTTGGTAGTCAATACCCCTTCCCTTGAGATAGGGATCGTCTAGTATTACTCTGAATTCCCCTTCGGTGAAGGTCGCGACGGCTCCGTTAATGCCATTCCTTGATAGCAGCATAGCCAGGCTTCCGTCTTCAAGAACTACGATATCTTTGACCAGCCATGGAATTGTTATGAGTTGCATCCCATCGAAATAGATGGTTGATAGTTCAGTCTTTGCGTCGTATAGTGCTTTGATCAATCTCCCGTTGTAGATATCAAAGGCAGTGATCATTCCTTTGTCCAGAAGTCCCACAGAAAGAGGAGGCCTGTGTGACCAGATTTCTCTGGACGTTGTGTTCCTTTCGGTTACCGAAGTCATCAAGTAGATATTCCCTTCGTGCCATTTCAAGCTCAGGGCGCCAAAGTCGGAAAGCCTCCTGGAAAAGCCGCCATCTACATATTCTTCAATTCCTCTTTCTACAGAGCCATTCCATGAGCTTGCTTCACCGAAAACCGAATAGGAGAATAAGACACCGTTTTCAGTCTTCGTCATATCGTATATCTGACCGTTGGCCACTGTTCTGACTTCAGTTAACGTGGCATACTTTGTGGCTTCGATTCCGACTTCTTCTTTCCAGTCATTGTAGAGCCCGTCCAGGGTTTCACCGAATGCAATTTGTGAGGCGTTGATAGGTCCGAAAACGGGAAGTCTTCCCGAGACTTCACCATGAAACTCCTTGACTGATTCTATGCCGAATCTTCTTACGAGATAGTCATAGAAGCCTGCCATATAGTTATAATAGAGGGCTCCTCCTCGGTAGTCCTCCCTTGATACAGACAACGCATAGTCCAGAGCTGGGAAGGTGTTTGCTTTCATGTTCTGATAGGTCATCTCTTTCCCCCATAAAGGGTTATTCAATCTTCCCTCGGAGAAGTAGTTAGAGGACTCGGCGAACAGGGTCACTCCTTCTACAAATGGCGAGAGCATTTGCGGCGAAAAGAGTTCCGTTCCCAGGAGCACTCTAGAAATGAACGCAGGTACACCCGTTATGTAAGTCAGATGAGCGATATGAGTGAATTCATGCATTAACAACTGTCTATACTGATTCGACACATTCATTCTAGTTGAGAGTATTGTGTCGGAAGGCCACACGAAGATCTGAATAGTTTTGTGGTTTTGCACTTGAGCGATACCGTTCGTGTTTGCCCCAAAATCGGCGAGGACGATGTTTATTCTTCCGGGGTCGTTGCCGACGAGTTCGACTGCTTTCGGCCGTATCGATTCGAAGGTGTTGCCTATATAAACGGCAACTTTCTCATATCCCTCCGGGTAATAGATATCAGCATTCGGGAATTCAAGTACGTTATTGGCAAGGATAGGGACTGCAAGAACAGCCACAATTGCCAAGAGCAACATTATTGTTTTTCTCATTAGTATACCTCCTGCCTCAGACCATAGGCGAACGGGACTCATCCCTTGAAAGAAACGCTACATACCGAATGTGTCTTTGAAAAACCGCTTTGTATCTTTCACACTTAAGTTCCTACCGAAAGTCAGCTTCATTTTGCCTTCTGCCCAGACAATCTTAATTATCGTGCCATCTGAAAAAGTAGTCTCCCTCGAAGAGTCCGTCTTCCTGGAGATCTTCACCTTTTTTAGTGATGCTTTCGGAATGAAGATATTTCCTGGCGTCTCGTTAAGTATTTCTTCCATTGACTTTTCACCATATCTATCCAGCAAAGTTGAACCAGAGGACATAACGGATGCCATCTTCTTAAGAAAACCTTCATTTCTTTCCTTTGAAGCTTCCCTCGCCCTATTAACGGCTTCACTGGTGAGTGCTTTTGTTATCTGCACCAGCAACAGGCCTTCTGGAATCGCCACAATGTCATATATCTTGTTTCCGAAGAATCCAGAAGCCCCTCCTGGAAAGATCTCCAAAATATTGTCCATCTAGAAAACCTCCAAATGAAAAGTCTGCTTACGATTCCGTTATATTCTAACATTGATCAGCTGTCATACCGTAAATTGATGATCTGTTTGATGCATAATAGTGTCAGGAAGGCACTAAAGCTCAGGGAGGTTTCTATGTGGGCATTTCTTGACGGTGATTTTGTACAGGAGAAAAGTAGAGTTATTCAGTTGGAGAACAGGGGACTGACTTTTGCAGATGGACTCTTTGAGGTTATTAGGACGATCGAAGGGAGAATTCTCTTTTTTGAAGAGCACTTCTCGAGGATGAAGAAGAGTGCTGAGTTTTTCAACATCGAGATGCGATTCACCCCAGAAGAAGTAAAGAAAAGTGCACTTGAACTCATAGGGAGAAATTCAATCGAAGATGGGGAGCTTTACATAGAACTAACGAGAGGTACAGACCCTCACAGAGAGCATAGATACCCTCCAAAGGATACATCCAGCACGTTTTTTATGCTTGCCCTTCCATTGAGAAGAATTGATGCAGATAACTGGAAGAATGGAGTTAAGCTCTTCACCTATCCTGATCTAAGACACAAGCTATGCGAGCACAAGACGATAAACTTGCTGCCCAACGTTCTTGCCAAGAACTTCGCGTATGCCAATGGAGGATATGAGGCACTGATGTATCGAGAAGAAGATGGAATGAAATTCGTGACCGAAGGGGGTAGTTCAAACTACTTTCTTGTAGATAATGGGATCTTCTTGACGCCCAATGTCGACAATATCCTTCCTGGCATTACCAGGGGAAAGGTAATTGAAATCATAAAAAAACTCGGTCACAGGATTATTGAAAAGCGAGTCACCGTCCAGGAGTTTCTAAGCGCGGAAGAGGTTTTCCTCGTGAGCACGGTTTCCCGTGTAATGCCAGTTAAAGGCATCGATGAAGTTACTTTCAAAGTTCGCGGCAGATACACCGAGAAAGTTATGAGCGCATATGAAGAACTCTTCTTCTCAGACAGGTGAATGATTTGGTATTAACTTGTATTAAGAAATAAACAATACGTAAAATCTGCCCTTGAGGGGTAATCTTTTGTGTGACTGGTATATAATTACAAAAACTTTTCGGGTTTCAAATAATCTTTTTTGGAGGTGTTCGGGATGAAGAAGCTCCTCGTTTTCTTTCTAATTGTTCTCTTCTCAGCGATCTTGTTGGGGCAGGTTTTCCCGGAAGAAGCGATTCCTGTAATCGAATCAGAAGGGATCATGTCTTCTGTTGATGAATCATTGTTGACTTATTCAGAATTCAAGAATGCAGTTGAAAAGGCCTTTCCAGGTAAGGGAAATCTGATCTCAGGAACAGGCGAGGTCTTGAGAGCGGATTTCGCCGTTGCGATGATCGAGGTTCTCGGTCTGAAGTCTGAATCTGAGTCCTACGAAGAGATTTGCACCACCGCACTTGACGAGTGGGAAGCCCCAAAGGAGGCCTGGGGAGCGCTCACGGTTGCTTACAGGAGCAATCACCAGCTTCTCGATTTCCGATATGGCCATTTAATCGAGGCAAATTCACCTATTACGAGGGAAGAAGCGGCCATTTCGATTTACATGACCATGAATCCACCAGTCATTGGTGGAATGGCAACGACAGCAGTCACAGCCGATGCTCCAGGTTTCAACACTTTATTCACTTCTGCCGGTTTGACCTGGACCATTTGTAATATCATTGGCGACGGAATTACCGGAACAGACAAGGACGGATTCTACTTCCCCAGGATGATCAAGAGAATTCCATCTCTTGAGAACGGGCTAATGGTGCTTAATGAAGATGGTTCGCTCACAATAACCTATGAACTAAGAAAAGGAATGAAATGGCACGATGGAGGGCTGGTCACTGCGCATGATGCGAAGTTCCAGTGGGAAGTTATGAACAGCGGCGCCCCGGTTACGACGAACTACTTCGAGAGCTCAGTCTCCGAAGTTAATGTTATTGACGACTATACATATTCCATTACCCTTCCAGAACCTCTTAGTAATGCCGAGTTGGGTTCTTCTGTTTACGCTTATTACTTTGGGTGGTTCCAGCTTCCAGAGCATGTTTTCAGGGATAGTTACGAAGAGGCTAAGGCCAGTGGAAACTGGGATGCTTTCGTTGAAGAAGCTAACAAGAACCCGATAATGACCGGTCCTTACAAGTTCAAAGAGTATGTCGAGGGCCAATACGTGATTCTGGAAGCTTTTGATGAGTTCTATATGGGTAGACCTAACATTGATGAGATAGTTATGCGAATCATTCCTGATATGGACGTAATCTTCGCTTCTACACTCAACGGAGAGATAGATTTCGGAAGATATACTCTTACACTGAAGCAGTCGGTTCAGCTTGAGAATCAGCGAGGCGACATGTTCAACGTCTTCTATACACCGAACATTGCTTACGACAATTTGAACCTTAACCTGAGGGATCCTGAGGATACAACAAAACCCCATCCGATCTTTGGAGATAAGAGGGTACGGCAGGCCGTTCTCTATGGTATCAACAGAGAGCAGATAAGCAACGTGGTTTACGCAGGACTTGCCGAGGTTGTCGATACCTGGATTACTGATCTTCACCAGATGAGAGAAGCGCTCAAAGGTCCGGATGTGAAGCATTACGAGTACAATCCCTCCAAGGCAAAGGTTTTGCTCGAAGAAGCCGGCTGGAAACTGAACAGCAAAGGCATTTACGAAAAGGATGGAAAGCCTCTGAAGTTCAGTCTTTCACTTGCTTCGGGAAGCGGAGATTATCAGATGATGGCCCAGATGATTCAGGGTATGCTTAAGCAGATCGGCATGGAAGTAGAAATAGATATGAAGCCGGCGCTGGTAATCTGGACGGAAACATTCCCTTATGGCGCTTACGATGCTCTTCTCTCCGGTTGGGGGTATGGAGTCAGTGATGAGGCTGCGAACTATTGGACAACCGACCAGATACCTTCTGAAGAGAACTACTGGGGTGGTATGAACTACACCGGTTGGGCAAATGCTGAAAACGATGAGATAATAAATGCGGCCGCAAGGGAGCTTGATCCAGAAAAGAAACAGGCTCTCTATGAAAGGCATTTTGCGATCTGGACAGATGAGCTTCCCGTTCTACCGTTAGTAGTTGCACCAACACCTCATTTTGCAAAGAAGTACATCAAGAGTTTCAACTCTGGATACGATAACGGCCTTGGCTGGATAATCCAGAACTGGTACATCGATAGATAATAAGCTTCTTTGGGGGAGAAAATGAACTTCTCCCCCATGTTTTTTTACATCATCTTTCGGAGGTTTCGACATGAAGTTCAGAGAACTAATCGATGCAGTCCCCGACTACAAAGAGTTCTTCACAGTCGAGGAAATGGACCAGAGATCGTTTGAACTCGCAAGAAAGTATCCTGACAAAGTCAAGATATATGAGGCAGGAAGATCACGTGCTGGAAATCCAATCTATGTTCTGGAGATTGGTAAAGGCAAGAACAACGCCCTTCTATTCGGATGTCCCCATCCAAATGAACCGATAGGAGCAATGATGTTGGATTTCCTGAGCGAGAAGCTTGCAAGTGACGACACTTTTCGTAATGAATTCGACTACACTTGGCATTTGATAAAGGTAATTGACGTCGATGGGACGAAGCTTAACCAAGGATGGTTCAAAGACTCTTCCTCTATAAGAAAGTATGCAGGTAATTTCTACAGGCCGCCCGGTCACGAACAGGTTGAATGGACATTCCCTGTTGATTACAAAACTCTGCATTTTCACTCGCCGCTTCCGGAAACGGAGGTGCTTATGAAGCTTATTGAAGAGAAGAAACCCGAGTTCATGTACTCTCTTCACAATTCCGGTTTTGGAGGGGTCTATTATTATGTGAGTGACTCAGTTCCAGAACTCCATGAGACTTTCAGCAAGCTTCCAGGCCTGTTTGGTCTGCCACTTTCTCTTGGAGAGCCGGAAGCACCTTTTTTGGAGCAGCTCGAACCTGCTATTTTCAAGCTTTTCGGAATGGCTCAAGAGTACGATTATCTAGAGAAGAATCTTGGTCCAGACAAAGACCCAGCAAACGTCATCAAAGCCGGTACTAGTTCAGATGATTTTGCTTCATCCGTAGCCGATACGTTTTCCTTAGTTTGTGAGATGCCATACTACTATGATGCAAGGGTCGAAGACATGTCTGAAGCCGACATTACGAGGAAGGAAGCGCAGAGATTCAATTATCAAAGGTCCGTCGAGAATTTTGAGTTTGTCAGCGAAGTGATGAAAGCGTTGGATCCGTACGTCATAGACAGAAATTCCCCGTTCTACAGAGTCTTCAAGAATGTTCTTGAAACCTATCCCGATCAACTGCAAGCACAGAAGAATTGGATTGAAAACGACCAGTCTCTTGAGAGAAAGGCAAGTATGGCAGAGGTCTTCGATAACAAGATAGTCAGCCAGTTCTATCAATCATTGATGCTCGGAATGCTAAGAAGATTGGTCAGGGAGAATGATGACGGATCGGAAGAGCTGTCGGCAATCGCAAAAATGGTGGAAGAAGCATTCGAGAGAAAGATTGAGTATCTCGAGAATAATCTTGATTATACGACTATTCCAATAAAGAGTCTGGTCAGCGTCCAGCTGATTGCAGGGCTTAATGTGGCAGACCATATTCAAACAAGGAGAAGCTAGAAGTCGTGAAAGTCCATTTCCTGAAACGGTTTCTGGAGCTTATTCCGATATTTTTCGCAATCTCAATAATCATCTTCGTAATTATGAACTCTATGCCCGGCGATCCTCTCTTGCAGATGAGAATGCAGAATCCGAGGGTAATGACTAACGATCCTGAAAGGATGAGGGAGCTTAGAGAGTACTATCATCTTGACGATCCGCTTCCGGTGAAATACTTCTCATGGCTGAAGAGTGTTATGATCGGCGACCTAGGATATTCGAGCATGTACAAGACTCCGGTAATAGATTTGATTGTTTCTCGACTGCCGAATACTCTAATCCTTACTATAACCGCATGGCTGATTGGGCTGGTAGTAGCTCTTCCTATTGGGATACTTTCGGCAGTCAAAAAGTATTCGGCTTTCGACTACACAACAACTGTTTTTGCCTTCATAGGCATCTCTTTGCCGGGATTCTGGTTTGCTTTAATAGCGATAATAATCTTCAGCGTAGGTCTCGGGTGGTTACCCGTTTCCGGTATGTCGACCTATGGAGTTACAGGGACCTGGAATATCTTTGTTGACAGACTGAGACATCTTGTACTTCCGGCTTTTGTACTGGGATTAGTGCAGGTTGCTTCGTGGGTGCGATACATAAGAACATCCCTTCTGGAAGTCCTTGATCAGGATTACGTCAGAACTGCGTATGCAAAAGGTGTTCCCGATAGAAAGGTCATCATCAAACACGCTCTGAAGAACGCGATGATACCTATTATTACAATAATTGCACTCGATATCCCTTACTTCTTCGGTGGAGCATTGATTATTGAGACAGTATTTTCCTGGCCAGGAATGGGTAGACTTATGTACAATGCAGTGATCTCGAGCGACTACAATCTGGCGATCAGTTGTCTGATGTTCCTGGCTATCATAACTCTTATTTCAAATCTCGTTGCTGACTTCCTGTATGTGATGGTTGATCCAAGAATCAGGATGGGCGGGAAGGGAGCTTAGTCATGCCAAAATTCTTCTACAGAAGGGAACTCGATGAAATCGAAGACAAGGCGCGGCCGGTTCATATAAATAGCTACAGGCAGTTGGTGTGGGCGAAGTTCAAGAGTCACAAACTTGCCATGTTCGGTGCGGTTGTGCTTGTTGGTGTGATCTTATTCACCGTATTTGGTCCGCTTTTCGTCGATGTGGGATACGAAGATATGGACTTCTCTTATCTCTTCTCGACGCCGTTGACAGAGGGTCATCCTTTTGGGACAGACGAGCTGGGTCATGATGTACTTGTTAGAGTAATGTACGGCGGAAGAATCTCTCTCTTTGTCGGGTTTGCCTCTGCGGTGATAACCACCCTAATCGGAACAGTTGTCGGACTACTTTCGGGCTTCTATGGAGGCCTTGTTGACAGGTTGTTAATGAGATTTGTTGATGTAATGCTTTCTATACCAATGTTCCCGATTTTGATTACTCTTACCCTTGTCTTTGGTTCGGGAATTATGAATATCATCTTGGTCCTGACCGTTTTCGGCTGGATGGGTGTTTCCAGGTTGGTCAGGGGACTTGTTCTCTCGATAAGGGAGACCGAGTATGTCATGTCGGCCAAAGCTATGGGGGTCAGAAACGTAAGAATCATTCTAAGGCACGTTTTGCCTAACGTAATACCAATCGTAATTGTCTCTGCGACACTTAACATGTCGTATGCAATACTTGCAGAGTCATCTTTGAGTTATCTCGGGCTTGGAATTCAGCCTCCCATGCCGTCCTGGGGTAATATGCTTCAGAGAGCTATGAACTACATACTTGGTACAACTACTGGGGTAAATCCGTGGTGGCTTACCGTCTTCCCAGGATTCTTCATATTTATCACAGTACTGAGCGTGAACTTCCTGGGAGACGGGCTTAGAGATGCTCTAGATCCCAAATTTGTGAGTGAGAGTTGAAAAACATGGAAAGAATTCTCGAAGTTGACAACTTGAAGATTTCCTTTAAAACTCAGCTTGGAAGGATAACACCTCTAGACGGAGTCTCCTTTAGTCTGTCAAAGGGAGAGACTCTCGGGATCGTAGGGGAATCTGGCTGTGGCAAGACAATCACAGCTTTCTCAATAATGAGGTTGCTCCCAAAGAACGCCTTTCTCGGTGAAGATGCAAGGATTGCTTTCAGAGGGAAGGATATTTTAGGTCTTAGCAAGGAAGAGCTTCAGAAGATTAGAGGGAAGTCGATATCAATGGTATTTCAGGAACCCATGACTTCTTTGAATCCCCTCTACACGATTGGATGGCAGATTTCCGAAGTTTACAGGCTGCACGAAGGTCTTAGTGAGGAGGAGGCAATGACGAGGAGCGTGGAAATGCTCCGGCTTGTTGGGATTCCAGACCCCAAGAAGAGAGTCACGGAATTTCCTCATCAACTGTCGGGAGGTATGAGGCAGAGAGTAATGATTGCTATGGCGCTCGCATGCAGCCCGGAGCTACTCATTGCCGACGAACCCACTACAGCGCTTGACGTAACTATTCAAGCCCAGGTTTTGGAACTAATGAACGAGCTGAAGGATAAGTTTAGCACAGCCACGATAATCATTACGCACGATTTGGGAGTAATCGCCGAAATGTGTGATAGAGTTCTCGTAATGTATGCAGGTCAGATTGTTGAGAGCGGGGACATATTTGACATCTTCGACAAACCCATGCATCCTTACACAAAGGGCCTGATCAATTCTATACCAAAGATTGAGATTTCCAAGAAAGATCAGAAGAAGTTGAACGTAATAAATGGTTATGTCCCCCATCCGTCGAATTTCCCCGATGGCTGCAGATTCAGGCCGCGTTGCCCGATGGCATTTGAGAAATGTCTGGATAAACCGCCGATGATTGAATCCGAAGGCCATCACTCAGTTCGTTGTTGGCTATTTGAAGGGGATGATGTGTGATGAAGGTTTCCCCAATGGTAGAGATCAAGAACCTGAAGAAATGGTTCCCCATAAAGAGCGGGTTCAGGTCTAGGTCCAATCTGAAGGCGGTAGATGGGGTTGACCTGCATATTTATAGGGGTGAGACTCTTGGGCTGGTTGGAGAATCGGGTTGTGGAAAGACCACAATTGGAAGAACCCTCATAAAAATCTACCAGCCTACCGATGGAGAATTCCTCTATAGAGGAGGTTCGACTGATAACAATGTAGATATCTTCTCTCTTTCCGAATCGAAAATGAGACCCTTCAGGAAGGAGATACAGATGGTATTCCAGGATCCATATGCGTCTCTCAATCCGAGAATAACAGTACACGACATAATCGCGGAAGGGCTAAGGGTGCACTCCGTTGGCAGAAGCAAGCAAGAGAGAAAATCAATGATAGCAGAGATCCTTGAAAAGGTAGGTCTAAGGCCAGAGTACATGTACCGATACCCTCATGAATTCTCAGGTGGACAGAGACAGAGAATAGGAATTGCCAGATCGATGATCCTGAATCCTGCACTCGTCATTTGCGACGAGCCTGTTTCGGCGCTTGATGTATCTGTCCAGGCACAGGTTATTAACCTGCTTGAAGATCTAAAGCACGAGTTCAAATTGACTTATCTATTCATTGCTCACGATCTGGCAGTTGTGAAGCACATTTGTGACAGGATTTCGGTTATGTACCTGGGAAAGATAGTAGAGACAGCGGAAACAGACCAGCTCTTTAATGACGCGCTTCATCCCTACTCGCGCGGATTGCTTTCGTCGATTCCAGTTCCGAATCCTCACATGAGAAAGACCGGAAAGAGAGAGATCGTGAAAGGAGACATTCCCTCTCCCGTTGATCCGCCTGAAACTTGCAGATTTGTTAAGCGATGCCCCGGGGCATTCGATAGATGCTGGAAAGAAAGCCCTTCATTGAAGCAAGTAAGTGATGGTCATTTTGTTTCGTGCTTTCTTTATGATTGATAGATTCTTTAGCAGAAGTTCTCGATATGTATGGAGTTGAGAACAGATGTATGCAAGCCTGTCAATCAAAAATATAAATCCATGAAAATAGAGCATCTATGAGACGACCATCGACATGTCGAAACTCATAGTAATCATCGGGTGTTGATATCCCACCCTTTACAGGCATAAAGTAATGATCGAGACCGGGTAGCAGCTGAAAATAAACATTCAATCGTGTCCATAGCGCGTTCATGAACATTATGTAGTCCTGAACCGTCGATTCGAAATCGGCATCGCCCTGAACAATGAGCACGGGGATCTCCAGTTCTCTTACAATTTCAATAGGATTCATTCTGTCAAGCTCATAATAGTATCCGGCTGTTGCTGCCAGGACGGGGGCGCCGGGAGGCAGCTTACCATCAAGAGCGGTCTGCAGGTAGTCGGTCAGAAGTTTAGTCTGCTGTCCAGTTTCTTCTCCATAGAGCGATCCAATGTATTCATGTTTGTCAATTATCACCTGCAGTTCTCTCCTGGCAGGCGTAGCCAGTAAGATAATTCCATCGACCCTGGAGTCTCTGGCGGCGATTGCTGGGGCAACTCTGCCTCCAAGTCCGTGTCCCGCAAGAAATATTGATGAGACTGAGGGTATTCTCGATGCGGCAGTTATCGCATTGATTACATCTTGTATTACTTCAGTCTCGATACTTGGAGAAGTCTGGGACAAACGCTCTCCGAACACGAATGTTCTCTTGTCATAACGAAGAACGGCCACACCCTGGGTTGCAAGGCCCCAGGCAATCTGCCTGAAGGGTTTGTTAGGACCTATTGTAGAATCTCTGTCCATAGCTCCTGAATCATGTATGAGAATTACAAGTGGATACTTGTCAATCTCTTTGGGAACGGTAATTACTGCGGGAAGCCGGTTCTTATCATCTCCAATCGTGATTTCAAACTCATCGAATTCTCTCGTATCGATGTACTCGGCAATTGCTCCTGTTTGCAGTGTCGGTTGAACCAGAAATGTGTCAACTCTGCCTTGATCATCAACCACTACGTTGAAGTCGATAAACCCTCTCTCAAACTGAGCGTGAAAGATGAATACTGTGAATCCTCTTATCTTGCTCGTCTCGGTTGAGAAAATGAAGAGATATTCGCCGTATTCCTCCGCAAGCTGCTGAAATTCCTGACTCATGTTTTCGACTGTATAGAGATTTTTCGCCCTTAGACTTTGCATCTCGTAAGCAAGATAATAGTTTCCTCGTAAGAGAAACTGAAGATACCTGTCAGCGAGTACCTCGGATCCAAAGAGCATTGTGAAAACCAGAAAAACAAAAATCCCGACTGATACTATTTTCCTCAACCTAGACTTCTCCCGACAAATGATTCTGACTATTTATCCTAACTCAATGATAAACCATAGACCTTGATTGGTGAAATTAAAAGGAGGGCATGGCCCTCATTTGTTTCTAATATATGAAGATTTCCCGGGATTCAGTTAAGCTCCAGAAATGTCCATAATCTTCTCGCTGTTGAAGACTCTAGTAAGAAAGTAGATGAACAATGATACATAAACGAGGTTGCTCACAAGCATGAGGGAGAATCTCGAAACGACAAAACTGGCGGTAATGATATCTTTCATGACGAAGATCGAGTTCACGAAAGGAATCAAGTAAAGAAGGGGATTATCTGGAGATTCCATCTGCATAGTTGCAACTCCCAGTACTATTGCCATAATATATATGGGCATTACGTAACCGCTTCCCTCTTTCATATTTCTTGCTAAGGAGCCAAGGAGAACAATTAGGGCGGCTGCTAGCCCGGACATTGTCACCAGTGTAATGAAGAGACCGAAGAGATTTGTGGCCGACAGAGATGAAAAATTGAGCTCACCACCCCCAAATGCAGGTCCTCCAACTTTGAAAGCGATTATCAATCCAATGAAAGTGAATATGCTGTTCAGAATCGCTATGGTCATCACGTAGAGAATCTTGCCGGTTGCAATTGATGATCTAGAAACCTGATTCACCAAAAGCACAGGCATGTTTCCTCTCTCTTTTTCACCAGCAGTTGTGTCGAGGCCTATATTCATGGATCCGGCGAAGATGTATATGAGCAGGAAATATGGGATCAAAGTGGCTAGCAGCTCTGTTCCCTGAGACTCTTCCGGTGCAACATCTCTTTTCTCTACGCTCACGAGATTGAGATCATCGAGTGTCAATCCATGTTCGAGAAGCTTTTCCGAAAGAAGCAGAGATGAATACGCCGATAGGGCATTCTGAACTATTTGAGCCCCATACGAAGAACCTCTTGAAGTCGAATTGTAGAAGAGACGGGCATCTATCTTCTCTCCACCACCAATTCTTTCCGCGGCATCTGCGGGAAACTCTAACATGATTGAGTTCTCCTGGTTTCTGACCGATTCTTCGCTAAGAGTTTCGTCAATTTCAAATGATATCATCTGATCTAGAAAACTAAGGAACCTCCCGTCTGGCATGTTAATTATCTTCAGCGTGTAGACTGTGTTCTCGTAGGTTCTGGTTTGGGATGTAGACACCGTGTTCATTACGAGGAAGATCACTGGCATGATCAACATCGGCAAAATCAGAACTGCGAAGACAGTTCTTGCGTCCTTGAATATATTCTTGAGTTCCTTTCGAAAGATGATTAGAGCATCCCTAAACAATCTCGATCAGCCCTTCTCTGTCTGCAATCTTAAAGAACACGCCTTCAAGATTGTCTTCGCCATACTTCTCATAAAGCCCTTCAAGAGTGTCGTCTTCGACAAGCCTGCCCTTGAAGATAATTCCAACTCTATTGCATAGCTTTTCGGCAACAGACATGATGTGAGTAGAGATGATTATCGTCTTTCCCTGGTCGCGGTAGTCTTTGAGAAAGTCGGTAACCGTTCTTGCCGTAAGGATGTCCAGACCATTTGTGGGTTCATCAAAGATTATGACTTCGGGATCATGAATAAGACTGACTGCGATCGCAGCCTTTTGCTTCATTCCTGTAGAGAGCTTCCCGATTCTCTTGTCAAGGAAGTCATTCATATCCAGATATTCTGATAGTTCCTTTGTCCGTTTTGAGATATCTGTGTCCCTCATATGATTGAGTTCGCCGTAGAATCTAAGCAGTTCCTTTGGTGTAAGGTTTCCTGATAGTTTCATATCGCTTGTAAGGAAACCTATTCTCTTCCGAACTTCTGTGGGCTGAACTACGGAGTCGAATCCCATTACGCTTGTCTTTCCTCTGTCTGGCTTGAGAAGAGTTGAGATAATTCTGAGAGTTGTAGTCTTTCCGGCACCATTTGGTCCTAGAAGGCCAAAAATGCTTTTTGGCTCGGCGGAAAAGCTCAACGAATCGACAGCTACCACCTTTTTTCTTCGACTTTCGAAAGTCTTTGAGATATTCTCGACCTTAACCATTTTTTGCCTCCTAATGACGGTCTTTCCAGGGTGTAGAATAACACTCCATTGTTAATTCGAAGTGAAAAAATATTTCATTATGACAGGGAGATTGATTAATTATATTCACTGCAAAATTCATTTATTTCATGTCTTGACGAATTATAGTATAATTTGTCATAAGTACTCCGCTTAGAACTCTTGGAGTCGACTCTTCGGATCAAGTTCTTGCTTAGTGATGAGCAAAATACGCGTTAGGAGGTTCTAGATGAAGGTAGAAGATTCAAGATATCTCAACGACAAACGGGACATGATGAAGAAACTTGTGTGTTCTCTGGAACGTGACTTTCCTTACGTTTCAGTTCTCGGCACGGATGTCAGAGGTAAACAGTACCAAGCGATGACAACAGGGATTAGCGTGAACGATTCGAGATGGTCCGAAAGAGGGTTCGTACTCAGAATTCATGATGGAAGAGGTTACTTTGAATTCTCGTTTAACGAAATGGGGAATCAAACAGTTGAAGAGATTGTAAAGTATGTAGGGAGAAAGCTTTCTGCGTTCAGGAATAGTATGAATGAGAAAAATCTAGATACTTCAGCAGTATCGATGTTCGAAGAAGAGGAATCAAAACTCTGTTTCAATGACGAAGTTGGAATTCTTCCGGGTTCTCTCTCGGCAGGAGAGATAATCGATAGACTGTCTTCTTTTAAGGATCGGGCTCACGAACTCTCCGATGAAGTAGTAAACGTAATGGCCCTCATGGAAAACGTGCAAGTGAGTAAGCTCTTCATTTCTTCCAGGAAGGAGCTCTCACAATCCTACATCTGGTCTCAAGGATATTTGTACGTCGTTGCCAGAAGGAACAAGAGGACCAAGTATAGTATGAAAGGTTTCTCGGGATTGAAGGGTCTGGAGGTTCTGGACGAGATGGAAGCGTTCGTCGGGAAAGTGGTCGAGAATGCTCGACTTCTGCTCTCGGCCGAGAGAATAGATCCAGGTGAGTACGATGTGATTTGCTCGCCAGATGTTGCAGGACTGATTGCTCATGAAGCTTTCGGACACGGAGTCGAAATGGACATGTTTGTGAAGGGGCGGGCAAAGGCCGTCGAGTACCTGGGAAAGCAGGTTGCGTCTGAGTTGGTTACGATGCATGACGGTGCGGCCGGTGTAAGAGAAGTTTCATCTTACGCATTTGATGATGAAGGCAGTCTGGCAAAGGACACAGTGATAATAGAAAACGGAATTCTCAAGAGGGGAATTTCAGATTTGATTTCTGCATCTGTTCTTGGAACTGAGCCGACCGGCAACGGTAAGAGGGAATCGTTTGAGAGAAAAGCATATGCACGCATGACGAACACATATTTCTCTCCGGGAAAAGATGATCTAAAAGATATGATCGAATCAATAGATTATGGTTTTCTTCTTGAAGACTATTACAGTGGAATGGAGGATCCCAAAAACTGGGGGATTCAGTGTGTTATAGCCTACGGACGTGAGATTAAGAAAGGCCAGTTCACGGATCGCGTCGTATCTCCAGTAATGATGACAGGATATGTACCTTCTTTGCTGAAGTCGATTTCCATGGTGTCTGGAGATTTCAAGCTCTCAGGAACGGGAGCCTGCGGTAAAGGTCACAAGGAGTTCGCTAAAGTCTCTGCGGGTGGACCATATATTAAGGCAAAAGCGAGGTTGGGATAATGATAGAGACGATTGTAAAGAACCTTGAAGCAAATTCAGTAGATGCGTGGAGAATAAGGGAAGAGAACATTGAGAGTGAAGAGTATTTCTTTGTAGGGAACAAGGTCGATCTTGGAAGGGCGAAAAAGGTGAAGAAGTACGAAGTAACTATCTACCATGATTTTGAAGAGGGCGAAAAGAAATACAGGGGAAGCTCGACGGTTACCGTGAGCCCGGGAACAACGGTTGAGGAAATCGTCCATTCAATACAGGAGGCCTTTTTTGCTGCAGGTTTCGTAAAGAATCCCTGGTATCCAATGGCACCGAAATTCTCGCGGAGATTCGAAACAGCCGAACATGACCTCCATGATCTTTCAAGAGATGCTATTGGAGCAATCTTTGACAATGAAAAACCGTCCAATTCATGGTTGAACTCTGTTGAGATTTTTGTGACGAGAAACGGGTACCGCATTCTCAACTCTGAAGGTCTCGACGTGGCTTTTTCAAAATATAGAACGTACATCGAAAGCATTGTAAGTTCTTCCGGCAGAGAAGAAGTTGAGCTGTACGATCAGTTGCTCCTTGCGCTTCCCGATGTTGAACGTATAAGGAAAAGGATTTCCAGACTACTTCTGTTGGCCGGTGAAAGAGCTAATGCCGTTCCTACGCCAGCTTTAGACAGGATACCGGTAGTACTTACTGGAGAGCCGGCGAAAGAGGTAATGAGATACTATTTGAAACAGGCAAATGCACGTCTTAAGTATGACAGGATATCCGAAGCTGAACCTGGAGACTCTGTTCAGTCAGGAGAATCGGGAGATAAGATAACGCTTGAAGTTGTGCCGGAACTTGAAGGTTCATACTTCAGCCTTCCTGTTGACAATGATGGTTTTCTCATTGGGAAAAGGACGGTTATCGAAAATGGGATCTTGAAGAATTACTGGGGTGACATCAAACATTCCCACTACCTGGGAATCGAACCAACAGGTGCTGTGCTGAACTTCTCGGTTGGTCGTGGCAGTCTCAGCATTGATGAGATGCGAAAAGTAGATCATCTGGAGGTCACTAATTTCTCGGCAGTTGACGTTGATGAAACAACGGGCGATTTCGGAGGAGAGATCAGATTAGGCTGGTATTTCGATGGTTCGAAGAGAATTGCGGTAACGGGAGGTTCAGTGACCGGTAGTCTAAGAGAGCTTGAATCAATCTATCTGTCGAAAGAGACAGAACTGGACGAAGATTACTACGGACCGGTCTCGATCGCAATAAAGGGGTTGAAGATTTCGGGTGAATAGTTTTTTTGGAGGTGCACATGATTATTGAGACAATAAGAATGAGGCATTCAACGAGGAAGTTCCTCAATTACGACCTGTCTGCAGAGGAAAAGGAAAGTCTAATGAACTTCTTCAGGGAGCTTCCTACTCTTCATTCTTTGCACCTGAAATGGACCCTAAGAAATCTGAACAAAGGATCGGGCGTTATATTTGCACCGTGTCCCGCCAAGCCGAGCTGGCTTGTAGAATACGGGTTCCAGGGAGAAATCATTGTGCTGGAAGTGACCAAGATGGGATTAGGTAGTTGCTGGAATGCCGGGATTAGAGAGGAGGGCTCCCCGGCCGGGATTATCCTTGGTAAGGAAGATTCAGGGAAGGTAACCCTAAACGATATTCTTACCGGAATGGGGAGAAGGAAGGAGTTGGAATCTCTTGTCGAGGGACCGTTGCCCGAAGATGAGAGGCTGCTTCAAATATTGGAATCATGCAGACTTGCCCCTTCTTCGATGAATAGACAACCCTGGAGATTCAACGTTCAGAAGGGTGATCTATACATCTGGACTAAGGCAAACATGACTGGGAGCAGTCACTGGATAGATCTTGGAATTGTCCTTTCACATGCCTACATCACTGCACAGGAATTCTTTTCGAAGGTTTCTATAGAGAAGGCAGCCGGAGAAAAATACAGATTGATTATGAAGTAACCAATTTGGTCGTTTCTATCATGATCCACAAACCTTTTTGACTTACCTCGGTCAAGGCTAGAAGAGAAGGCTGATAGGGCTGGAAGATCAGAGTGAAACAAACTGCGAGGCATCCCACTCTCAGCTTATTTTCCGAGCAATCTAAGTGAATTGAGAACGGCCAAAAGAGTTACTCCCACATCAGCGAATACTGCTCCCCACATGTTCATCAAGCCGAAGGTGCCTAGAGTCATAAAAATAACCTTGATCCCAATGGACATCACAATGTTCTGAACTGCGGTGGTGTTAGTGAACCTCGATAGCTCTATTGCTCTTGCAACTTTCGAGAGCGAATCATTTGAGAGAACGATATCTGCCGTTTCGATTGTTGCGTCAGCTCCCGAAGCTCCCATGGCAATGCCAACATCGGCCCTTGCAATTACCGGTGCATCATTTATTCCGTCGCCAACAAATGCGGTTTGTTTCCCACTAGCAATTGCTGACTCCACTGCCTTCATTTTGTCTTCGGGAGTCGCTTCGGAAATCAGACTGTCAAGGTCCAGTTCGGCCGATATGGAAGCAGCAATATTATAACTATCACCCGTAAGCATTACTATCTCATTAATTCCGAGTTCTCTAAGCTTGATGATGGCATCGGCAGAATCGTCCTTCAGAACGTCGGACAGAGTAAAAACTCCCTCTACTCTGCCATCGATGGAAAGAAATATCTTTCCGGATACGCCTCGCTCTTCATAATCAACTCCGAGATCTTCCAGGAGAGAGGAGTTACCAATGCCCATTTTCATGCCGTTGATTTCTGCTGTGATACCTTTTCCCGCGATCTCTGTGTGGTGGGAGATTTTCATCTCTTCGGGAATCTCTGGATTGAGGCCTCTGAAAGAACTTGCCACTGGATGGGTGGAGTAGCTTTCCATTAGGGCTGCGTATTCCAATAACTCTCTCTTGTCATATCGGCCGAGAGTTTCTATTTGAGAGATCTCTGGCTTTCCCTTGGTCAATGTCCCGGTTTTGTCTATGAAAATCGAATCAATCTTGCCGAGAGATTCCAGATAATTACTTCCCTTGAACAATATACCCTCTCTTGAGGCCTTTCCAATACCGACGAAATAGCTTAACGGAACAGAGATGACTAGTGCGCAGGGACAAGAAATGACAAGAAGGATCAACGCCTTATGAACCCAATCTGAGAGTTCTCCTCCGAACAGCAGAGGGGGAAACACCGCTATTGCAGTAGCGATAGAAACCACAATGGGTGTATACAGCCTCGAGAATCTAGTGATGAACCGCTCCTTGTTAGATTTTCTAGAAGTCCCCTCTTCAACTAACTCCAGCATTCTGCTAGTATAAGATTTCTTGAGATTGGTTGATGCAGTGACTTCTATTACACTTGACTTGTTTATGGTTCCGGCAAGAACTGTATCGCCTTCCTCTACAGGTACGGGACTACTTTCTCCTGTGAGAAGTGATTTATCTAGCCAGGTCCTTCCGGAATTGATGAGTCCGTCAATGGGAATTCTCTCTCCCGGTCTGACAACAAATCTGTCACCCGGCTGGATCTGACTTGCCGGTACAGTCCGAAGTTTTCCGTCAATAATCTGATTGACTTCTTCAGCCCTTAAATCTATCAGTTCCTTCACTGATCTTCTTGATTTTCTCAAGGCGATTGCCTCCAGAAGCCCTCCGAAACTGTAAAAGATCATCACGGCAACAGCTTCCGGCAATTCGTGGATAGCAAATGCACCCATAGTGGCGACGGTCATGAGGAAACTCTCGTCGAACAAATCACCCTTGAGGAGATTCCTGGAAGCCTTTAGGACGGTATTTCCCCCTGCGACAAGATACGCAGTCACAAATAAACCATATTCCAGCAATTCATTGTTCCCGTGGAGAAAGGGGGAAAAGACCAAAGCAATGAAAAACAGGACTCCTGAGAAGAGTAGTTTTACAAGTTCTTTGACGGGTAAGTCCTTCTCAACTCCCGGAGATTCCAGCAAAGTTATCTCCGGAGAATGTTTGTGAATGATTTCTTTGACATCTTCGAAAGTTTGACTATCGATTATTAGTGTCGAAGAAGAGAAATCTATTCTTGCATCAACTCCCGATTTCTTTAGCTGGCCCTCCAGTTTGGCTGCACATTTCGGACAATCAAGTCCTTCTATTCTGTATTTCTTCATTCTAATCGCCCTCTGATAGTTCCTGGAAATGCTCTCTGGCAATGTGTATGAGGTCAATAACGTGATGGTCACCCAGACAGTATAAGACTGACTTCCCTTCCCTGCGATTTCTTACAAGTCTGTAAGATTTAAGCTGTTTCAGATGGTGAGAAATCGTCGGGAGAGTCAATCCCAGAATTTCTGCCAGATCGCAAGTGCATAACTCCGCCTCAGACAGAAGAAATATAATCTTTGTTCGCGTCTCGTCTGAAATTACCTTGAAAAGCTCTGAAAGGCCTGAAACTTCCTCTGCAATCTCTCTATATTGTTTTACATCAACATGTACTTCTCTACTCGGGCAAAGGTCGCTCACTGCCTACCTCCCAATCAATTAGATGGGTGTCTAATTGATTGTACTTCGAATATCTGCCTGAGTCAAGTCACTTTCCAAACACTACTGTAGGCGTGGAAATGAGAAGTTCCTTTCCGCCAAAAGTGAAGACACCCTCGATGTAATAGGCTGTAGGAAGTCCAAAGGAAAGTTCGATTAGTTGGGTTTCATTTATTATTTCGAATTCGAACCTGGATTTTCTGAAGTCTCCGTCTGGAGAAGATGACGTGAAAAGTCTGAGTTCATTCATTTTGGCATCTCCTCTCTTTACAACTGGCTGAATCCTCGCACCTTCTTCGAAAGACACGATTTTGCAGCTCAAAGCGGGAAATTCCTCACTGGTATTGATATGGTAGATCATTGAACTGATAGCCTGTGTCACTCTGAAGACCTCAGTTCCATGTCTGGCGTTAGGCGCATAAACCATCGAAAAGTAACCAGGGAGATCATCCACGTATAGTTTGGAAGCGTCTATGGGCCAGTGGGGATCGTTTCTCCCGACAACGATGAGTTTCGGCACTTCTAAATCCATGCGATAGGTGAAAGGATCTATGTATTGAAGGAGATCTCGCTTGACAGGGTTATCAAGATCGTCGAGTATCCCTCTCTCAACGTATTCTCTTATCGAAGGGCTGAAGCTTCCCCAGAAACTTAGCTGGTGTTGCATTTGTTCAGCGATATTGAGATTATCAAACGCGATAGGAACGATTCCTTTGATTCGCTCATCCATTGCGGCGGTAAGCCAAGTAGTCCAGCCGCGCTTTGATCCTCCAGTCAAAATGAATCCTTCAATCTTGTCGCCCATGTTCTTGATATAGTCATCAAGAAGGTTCATCGAAACAACAGTTGACTGTACCATTGGCAACAGAGCCGGCCAGCTATAGTCACCTGTTTCGATAAACTTCGAGAAGGAGTAGCTAAGCAGCCAATCCTCTCTTAACCCGCCGAAAAGTGGCTGATTTGGTATATCGAAAAGCACGGCAACGTATGCTTTGCTTTACTGCGCTTGCAGCCTGTAAATGGAAAGCTCTTCCTGCGTATACTTGTAATCTCCGGCAACGAATATTACTGCGACTGTTGATAGTACACTTGGTGGTCTTATTATCATCAGATGATTCTGACACTGGATATTCTGCCATATAACTGAATCAAACTTCATGGTCTCAATCTTTATCAGCCCTTGCGATGGCGATTGCACAATTAATTCCTTTCCTTCTTCAAGGTTTGAGGGAAGAGTATCTGAATGGAGAAACGCGTCCATTGTAAGCGCTGAAAGTACGGTTGCGATAATTAGCATAAGAGAAATCACGACAGTCTTCATTTCATGCACCTAAGGTCTTCAGTAGACTAACGGTGACTTCTTTCAGTTTCTCAACTACATCTTCCGGTCCCGTAATTCTTGCTTCTTCATTTGAGGCAAGGAACATAACCAGGTCCCCAAAGTGAAAAAAGTGATAGACACGAAAGTCCTTTTCAAAGTCAAATCGAGCCTCACTGAACTTCGCCCCACGAGGGAACAGCTTCTTCCACAGCATTGGCTCTTCAATGTATCTCCTGCTTGTGATCTTCACTTTGTCGACTTCATCCGACCTGACAAAGCAAAGTTCACTATCTTCTTGAACTCCGCAAAATTGCTCTTGTCTTTCGTCAAAGCAGGCAGGACTGAAGAAGAACTCATTACCTCCTCGAAGAACAACTTTCACAGCCTTCTTTCTATTAATAGCCTTAAGAAAGATTGAGCTGACAAGATTCTCGCTCTTTGTTTGCGACTTCATGCTGTCTTCGAAGAGGGAAGGAAGCCGATACGTTTCGGAATAGAAGTATTCTTTACTAGTGCGGGAGTATTTTAGCGGAGCGCCCAGATTTGTTCTCATGTACTTGAAATCTCTTCGAGCCTGACGGCTGGAGATGCCGAACTTTCCAGTGTATTCATTCATGGAGGCCGGATCATTGCTTGACAGGCGGTCATGTAGCCAAATGATTCTCATTTCTCTTGACATATCTACCACCTCCTGGAGTTCGGACGAAAGCCAGCCAATCTTCTCAGATCTCAATTCGAAGATGTTAGAATTGCAATTGTATTATACAGAATTAGATAGACTAAATCTAAGAGCCCGATGATGGAGAACAGGTATGATTAAAGGAATCATTTTTGATCTATTCGGTACTATTGTGAGTAACAAAAGGCTCTTCACCCCTATTTGCTCAAAGATGGCGGCAGACTCTGGAATTGAAGTAGAGGAAATCGAGCGAGATTTCGTTGATCTTTACAGACGCCACTTCAAGAATTGTCATCGTTTGCCATTTCGGCCAGAAAGATATTACTATTACCTTCTGATAACGGAACTGATCGAAAAATACGATCTGCCTGGGGACATTGAATCATACTGCAATTTCATGTATGACTCCTTTTCAAAGCTTCCTGCCTATTCAGATTCTAAGATACTTAAGAAGATGTGCAAGGAGTTCACCACTGCGATTCTCACTAACGCCGATGATGTCTTCGTCAAGAAAGTGATTGAGAGAAACAGAATTCCTCACCACGTGCTGTTGACTTCGGAGACTGCGAGATCATACAAGCCTTCTGAAGAGATCTTCGAAAAGATCTTATCTCTTATAGGACTAGATAAAACCGAGGTGGTCTTTGTTGGCGACAGTATTCAGGTCGATATGCTGGGAGCTTCCGGCGCCGGAATAAAGGGAATACTTATCGATAGATCCAAATCCTATTTTGACTACGTGCCCAGAATAGAAAGCCTAGAGGAGTTGCCTAGCCTCCTAAGGCAACTTTGAGAGCTCTTTCGAATTCTATGATGACTCTTTCAAGATCGTCTCGTGAAACGTTCAGATTCGTCACGAATCGCCATTCACCACCCTCGGGAGGATTGATCTTTATACCCTTTTCTAGAAGCGTCTCAACTATTAGTCGTGAACGTACCTTGTTAGTGAGCTTGAAAAAGACCATGTTTATGTCGAGCCTTTCAGAGAAAACCTCGATGCCAGGTATCGTTGACAGACCTTCGGCGAGAAATCTTGCGTTTCTGTGATCTACTGAGAGACGATCGATCATTCTCTCCAGAGCGAAAATTCCTGCAGCGGCAATAATCCCGGCCTGGCGCATAGCACCGCCCATAATCTTTCTTCCCTTTCTAGCCTTTTTTATGAACTCTTTCGTGCCGACTAGCATTGAACCTATCGGTGCTCCGAGACCTTTAGATAGACAGAACATGACTGAATCGGACTGAGCAGCGATTTCTGCCGGGCTTACTTCAGCAGCAATCGCGGCGTTGAAGATTCTTGCACCGTCAAGATGGAGAGGAACACTTCTCTTTCTCGCAAGTTCGTAGACTTCCTTCAAGTATTCCATGGGGAGTAAACGTCCGCTGGAATGTGCATTCTCCAGGCAGATTAGTCCCGTTCTAGGATAGTGAAGATCTTCAGACCTGATCGCTTTCCTGATTCTTTCCACCGAAGGCATGCCGTCGTCACAATCAAGAGTTCTCATTTGAACTCCGGCTATCACAGCAGAAGCACCTGCCTCGTGAACAATGATGTGATTTGAAGCAGGTATGATCACCTCATCGCCCCTTAACGTATGTGTCAGGATTGAAAGTTGATTTCCAAAGGTTCCGGATGGGACAAAGAGTGCGGCCTCTTTTCCGAGTATTCCCGAGGCTATCTCTTCCAGCCTGTTTACTGTCGGATCGTCTCCATAAACGTCGTCTCCCACTTCCGCATCGGCCATTACCCGGCGCATTTCTTCGCCGGGGACCGTAACTGTATCACTTCTGATGTCTATCCACTTCACGACGGCACCTCCAAAGGTTTGTTATGAAAACAATTATAAACCAGAACCGTTAAGTAAAGAAAAAGCCGGATCATTAGATCCGGACTATATGGGGTTCCTATCTAAGGGGGATAGGGGGGTTATAAACTATAATAATTCTAGTTTGTTTTCATTAATATCACCTTGTGTTAATAAGGCGAAATAATGCAGGATCAGTTGCTTATAGTTTAATACCCACAAACATTATTAACATAAGTTCATTTTTGTGCCAAGACATATGACATGCACAATGGATCCTAAAAATACCAAGGCCACAAACGGAGCAAGATAATGTCGGGCAAGAGGCATAAGCCCTCGAAAGGCGATTCTCTTAAGGTCTTTCAGAATTGAGCGGCACACCTAGAATCTTTGATTAGCGTTCCTGATCGGAGGAACCGTGTCGTTGTTCAAGAATTAAATCCAGTCGTGGCTTCGCTCCGGGTAATGATCTCAAGAACCTTTCCAAGGTTTTCACGGATACTTGTCTCATTCCCCGCAGTTAGAAATCCCTTTCTCTTCACAACAGCTCTTGAAGGGGCATCCATCGCATAGTTTGAAGCGTATTTCGCTGTGACAGCCGCAGCAATTGATTTCGGAGAATGCAATATCGAATCCAAAGTCTTTCGACCACAAATCTGCAGTTTCTCTCCTCAACGAATAATCGTTAGCTAAAGCGGCTCTGTATGTCTCGCACTGCGTGCAGTCTATGCCACAGAATGCTATCATATTCATACCACCGTCATGGCCCGCTACAATTAGAAACATCTGCTCACAGATAGAGCATATCATTATGTGAAGCACAGACATAACCATGGAGGGAAGATTTGAAACCGCTGGTAACGGAAGAGGTTTACAGAGTACGGTATTATGAGCTTAAAAATGATTGGAAGGCTTCAATTTCATCTATTATGGACTATTTCAACGATGTTGTGACGTTGCAGACGGTGCAGATTGGCCACGGCGTCGACGTAATGAGCAGGGGAGAATACGCATGGCTTCTGCTTCGCTGGGAAATAAGGGTCGACAGGTATCCTGACTACATGGAAAGTGTCGTTGTTCGAACTGTTCCGCATTCGATGGACAGGTACTACGCTTACAGGCGTTTCGAAATCCATGATACTTCAGGTGCATGCATTGTAGAAGCCGATTCCCAGTGGATTCTGATCGATCAGAAGAAGCGGAGACCAGTGCGGATAGGGGAAGAGTTCTACAGAAGATACGGTGTTGACACAGACTTCCATCAACCTCTCTCTTTCACGAAAATTCCCGAACCGGAAGCTGCGGATAGGGAAGTCTCTCTAAGAGTCCGCCAGTCCGATTTAGACACAAATGGACATTCAAACAATGTATCGTATGTCAAATGGATAATTGAAACAGTTCCGAAAGAGATCGAGAACAGGCATCTGCGAAGGCTTGCTATTAGATACATACACGAGTCAAGAAGAGATGATGAGGTTGTAATAACTGGCACGTTCAGAAAATGCAGTAATTTCGTTGAGGGAATGCACCGGATAAGTAACGGCGAAAGATTGCTGACATTGGCCAGGACTGAGTGGATATGAAGGACGGCAGAAACCGCCCTTCTAGACCACTCTATTAGACAAGTGAATCCGGGTCCACGTAATCATCTAGCCAATAGGCATTTGGGTTTCTATCGAAGGCCATGAATAGATCATATCGTCTGGGATCTGCCGCTCTATGGTACTTCATGTATATTTTGTTCTCATCGAGTCCTACATACTCTATTTTTCCAGTTGCATGAGACATTACGAATCTAGCTCTCTTGGCAAGACCTGAGACTCTGTCTATTGACTTTTTGAAGATCTCGTAACCTTTTTCGGCAGGGACAGCGTAGGTGTGATTGCCTTTTGTGGGTCTGCACTGGAATACATAATAGGGGGGAATCCCAATAAACGAGAGCTTCTTGAATAGATCTGTCATTACCTCAACGTCGTCGTTGACTCCCCTTATCATTGGAGTCTGATTGCAGATCACGGCACCTGCATCCCTCAAAATGTTGAGGCCCTTTACCGCTTGATCCGTCAGTTCTCTTGGGTGGTTGAAGTGCGCCATTATATAGATTTTCTTCTTCTGAGTACTGTACTTGCTGATCATTTCTGGCAGATTGGGATCGTTTATGATTCTGTAAGGATTGAATGCGACCATTTTACTCCCAAACCTGATTATGCCAACGTGGTCGATTTCTCTTAGCTGTCTCACGATGTCACCGAGTCTCTCTGTGGACAGTATTAGTGAGTCTCCTCCAGTGAGAAGAACATTCGTAATCTCTTTGTGTTTCCTAATGTACTCTATACCTTGCGTGACGTCATTGACAACTTCTTTGTTTTCTACTGAAAACAGTCTCTTTCTGAAGCAGAACCTGCAGAAGCTCCCGCAGACCTTCGAGACAAGCAGCAAAGCAGTGTCTGTGTATTTGTGCTCCATACCGGGAGCTACCGTGTACTTATGCTCCTGTGAAGCATCTAGATCTCCCCACTCGTCAAGTTCTTCGAGATCGGGCACGATTATCCTCTTTATTGGGTCATGAGGATCTTTCCAGTCAATCAGTCCCAGATAATAGTCGTTAGCCCTAAAGGGATAAACTTCCGTCACCCTTCTCATCTCTCTTATCTGTTCTTCACTAAGGCCCTCGATTTTGTCCACACTTGTGAGATATTTAGGACTATGCAAATTCACCACTCCTTACTTTTGGATTTAAATACAGTGAACACTTCTCTTCAGAATCGAGAAGATCTCGAAAAACCAGATTCCCGAACAACTGGTCACTCGGCGACATCCATGAAAGTACACTCGTCCTGAGAAACGCAAAACATCACTGATATTAATCATACGAGTAAGCCAGCTCCGCATTTAGAAACATAAGTTTGAGCACAAATAACCATAAATTATAACACATGAAATATTCTGCCCCGACTAAATTACTGCGCAATCTCGTTATGGGTCTTCAAATAAGCTTTACAAGACCATACGTCTCGGGGGTATAGAGAGAAACAAAAAACCCCTCCGGAAAGAGGGGCCCTTATTAGTGCGATATCGGGAGTTCTATTCGGTCATTAGAATGATATTTCCCATGTAGTTGCCTGCAGGAGAGTATATCTTTCTGTTGAGTTGAGAATCAACATCATCAAATACCGCAGTACCGATAAAAGTATCTCCCAATTCGTTGACCGCGAAGAAGTGAATCTCATAAAAGTTGAAGATCCAGTCTGTTTGAACTACAGACTGTTTTTCCTGGGAGAGAATCTCGTACTGACCTGCAACGATTCTTACCGAATCACTATCAACTGAGCGAAGTGCATATGAGATTCCCGTTACCTTTTCTGAGGTTTCAACCATAACTGTGAATCGATTCTCCGTTTTCATTCCCTTTTCGTCCAAGACTTCCAGGAGGATCTCATTCTTTCCAATATCCTTTCTTGTGGGAATGAATGAGTACGTTCCTTCAACTATTTTGCCAGGTCCCGACAAAAGCCTGAATTCTAGACTATCGCCATCTGGATCGCTCGCGAATCCTCTAAGATACAAAGAATACTCGCTTCCTATCTCCGTAGTGGCGTCGGGTATGAATAGCTCGGGAGGCCTGTTCAAGTCTCTCACCAAGATACTAACGGTCAATGTCTCGGATAAGCCCATCGAGTCTATTGCCGTTATAGTAGTTGTCTTCAAGCCCTGATCATCGTAGCCCGGATTGTAGACAAAACGATCTTCACTGATTTTTCCGACGCCCTCAACAGTGAATTCGAGATCATCTCCATCGGGATCGAAAAAGAGAGTACTCAGGTCCAGGTTAAGGGTGAATGTCTCCATGATCGTTGTATTCAGCGAAGGAATGACTTTTACGGGAGATCTGTTCACGTTCTCAACCTCTACTGTGAATGTGCCGACACTTTCGAGTCCCTTGTCGTCTCTGGCGAGCAATTTGACTTCATGAGCGCCTTCTGAGTCAAAGTCGGGAGTATAAAGATAGTGACCTTCTTCGATGGAGCCGGGTCCTTCAACGATCTCGAAATCCAAATCATCACCATCAGGATCGAAAATGAAGGCCCTAAGATAGACCCTCAAGGTCTCGCCCTCCCTAATATCCCAATCTGGTATCGATACTGTCGGCGGTCTGTTGACGTCTATGACATCAATGTTTATGGGTAATGAAAGACTACCCCCCTTACCGTCTGAAGCGGTTATGATTACCCTCTTCTGTCCAGCTTCGCTGTAATTCGGGGAGTACGAGTAATAGCCACCCTCGATTATCCCGGGTCCGCTTACGATGAAAGTCAATTGATCACCATCAGGATCGGAAAATAACGGATCAAGGTCAATCCTAAGAGAAAAGCCTTCTCTTATCGAAGTATTTATCTCCTTTATTGCAGACTCTGGATTCCTGTTCTTGTCCCTCACGCTTATTCTGATAGGAAGGTTCTCCGATAAGCTGTGGCTGTCATATGCAGTGACAGTAGCAAGTTTTTCTCCCTGATCGTTGAAATTAGGTGAGAAAATATAGCGAGACTCCTCTATCCTTCCGTAACCTTCGATCTCAAATTCGAGATCATCTCCGTCGGGATCGAAAAAGAGAGTACTCAGGTCCAGGTTAAGGGTGAATGTCTCCATGATCGTTGTATTCAGCGAAGGAATGACTTTTACGGGAGATCTGTTCACATTCTCAACCTCTACTGTGAATGTGTCGACACTTTCGAGTCCCTTGTCGTCTCTGGCGAGCAATTTGACTTGATGAGCGCCTTCTGAGTCAAAGTCTGGAGTGTAAAGATAGTGACCTTCTTCGATGGAGCCGGGTCCTTCAACGATCTCGAAATCCAAATCATCACCATCAGGATCGAAAATGAAGGCCCTAAGATAGACCCTCAAGGTCTCGCCCTCCCTAATATCCCAATCTGGTATCGATACTGTCGGCGGTCTGTTGACTTTGTTCACTCTTATTCCAAAAGAAGCGGTACTTGTTCCTCCCTTTTCATCTTCTAGAAACACTTTGATTGATTTCTCGCCAGCGTCTCCAAAGTGTGGAGAATATACATATTTGCCGCCGACCAGTTCTCCCGGTCCTTCGATGGCAAAGCTAACCTCGTCTCCATCGGGCTCGATAACCCTTTCGAGTAGATCAATTTCCACTGTTTCTCCTTCGTCCAAAACAATGTCACTCAGAAGAAGCCTTGGCGGGCGGTTAACGTCAATGATTTCAATCTCAAAACTAGAAAATCCTTCGTTCCCGTAGCTGTCTAGCGCTTTGATAGTCACGTTCTTCATTCCAGCATCTGCAAAGGAAGGCTCGTATACGAACAGACCGTCTTCAAGCCGTCCAGGACCTTGTACTATACTGAAGAAGACTTCATCTCCGTCTTCGTCGAAAGTAGAAGATGCAATGTCAACCGATAGTCGTTCTCCTTCATTGACTACCTGATTTTCGATTTGCATTACTGGCGGAGCATTGACATCAATGATTTCAAGTTGAATATCCCGAGCAGTCTCGTTCCCGTGACTATCTCTAGCAGTTACTCTCAAGACGCTAGTACCTGCATCGCCGTAGCCTGGAGAATAGACAAAGACACTTCCTACCAGCTCACCGGGTCCCTCAACCGAGAATTCCAGACTATCTCCATCAGGATCAACAGCGATTGAATTTAGGTCTATTGAAAGCGTCTCTCCCTCACTTATTTCAACACGAGATGTGTTGATTTCGGGAGGCCGATTCACTCTTATTACATTGATGAGCATTTCATCTTCAGAGCTCTTTCCTTGTTTATCAGTTGCGCGAATCCTAACTGCGATCTCTCCGGCATACGAAAAACCTGGTTCAAAAACGTATGAGAAACCAGATAAAACGCCAGGTCCGTCTATCAGTTCAAGAACAACCTCATCAATCTTTTCATCTTTCACAAACTGCTTCAAGCTTAGGGTCAGTGTTTCACCCTGGTTGACAACCTGTACGGGCAATTCCAGTTCAGGTTCTTTATTCATAAGTCCAGGAAGCGTAATAACCAAGATTATTGCAGCAGCTGCCGCTGCAATAAGAACATAGATCATCCATCTTTTCATCATATCTCCCCCTTAATTGTCGGGAACTACAGCAAACTTTCTTACACCGGTCTAGAACTTGTCACATCAAGAGTCTCAGATTCATTGACTCAGTTCCCTTCTCGGATTATCGATTTTATCCGTCGGCATTTCAGCCTTTGATACGTCATCCTCGTCAAAGAGAACGACTACCTCATCGAACCCCATGCCCAGGAATAGTCCGTGAAAGAAGTTTCTTGCACTCTCTCTTGACGTCTCATCGACACCCATTTCAAAGGCGTTTTGAAGTGCCTGTTTTTCAATCTCTTCACTGTATGACTGAAAGGTTTTCAGCATGTCCCTGTTGCCGAAAATTCTTACTAGCACCCCGCTTTGATTGATCACCCTGATATCTGGAATCTTATTCTGTGGGATAGTTACTTCAAGCTTAGGAGAGGGAAGAGTGAGCTTTATTCTCCTTGCTTCACCTTCATGGACCTCTATAGCATCTTCCTTTAATTTCCTCAGGTCGAGATAACCGCGTACCTGGAATGGGACTATGAAGATGAAACGTTGAACCGTTCCAGGAACAAGACTTCCCCTCTCTGGTTCAAAAATCAACAAGGTAGTCATCCTGGCAGTACTTAGTTCAGAAATTCTCTCTACCTTATGAATTATTGATTCCGATCTGAAGCTTGTTTTTTTTCTCGATTGGAGAAAAAGGAGAAGGAGCAAAGCGATTACCGCGAAAAGTACGATATTCAGAACGAGCAATGAGTCACCTCCAAGAACCTGACTGTTTCAGAAATCATTCATGTAATCCACCATTAGATTGCAATAACAGCCATGGCAACTAAAGTGATTACTACGAAAACAATCGCCAGAATTATCAGTACTCCCTGTATCCTGAAGTAGTATCTAAGACTGTCAAGAGCTATCTCCAGGCTTATTGTAGACTTTGAATAAATGAACGTGTCTAGCTCCTTTTTTGATTTTCTCAGTTTCAGTCCCATAACCAAAGCGATAATTGCACTTATTGCTCCGAAGATAGAAAAGGGATTCGCTACCATACCCGCTATAGATCCTATGATTCCAAGAACAGCGCCAATAATCGTCCAGACACCCACAAAACCGGCCCAATAGCTCAGACCGCTCAAAGTTTGATAAGAGATGCTTTCAATTCCAGAAGCTTCATTTGTCCTTTCGAACATAAGAAACGCCTCCTCTTCTCAACTCATACCAAGTTTATCAGAGAAGAAAGGAAATCCGTTCAGTTAGGGAAAATCTATTCAATTAACCTGCTATATGGCTTCCTTTTATGTACTGACAACTGCTTCATTAAGAGCATCGAGAATGATATAATTAAAACAATCCATATCGGAATTAAAACTAAGGAGGAATGCAGATAATGGAATATCGCAAGGTTGGAAAGAGTGGTCTTCTCATCAGCGAACTAAGCCTGGGTTCATGGCTCACATTTGGGGCTCAGCTGGACATTGATAACGCAAGAGAAGCTATGAGAGAGGCATATAAAGCGGGAATTAACTTCTTTGATACGGCTGAGGCGTACGCCAGTGGTATGGCCGAATCAATGATGGGCGAGATCCTGAAGGAATTCAAGCGCGAGGAAGTGGTCGTTTCCACCAAGATCTTCTGGGGAGGAAGCAAACCAAATCAGAAGGGACTCTCAAGAAAGCATCTTCTTGAAGGAACCTGGAATTCTCTCAAACGACTCCAGCTGGACTATGTAGATATACTATACGCTCACAGACCCGATCCAGAGACTCCGATGGAGGAAGTTGTCCTTGGAATGGATTACATTGTCAGAAACGGTCTTGCCTTCTACTGGGGAACATCTGAATGGAGTTCAAAAGAGCTGGAAGAAGCCCATAAAGCTGCCGATAAACTGAATGCTATTCATCCTGTTGTTGAGCAGCCTCAGTACAACATGTTTGTAAGAGAGAGAGTTGAGTCTGAGTACTTGCCTATATACGAAAAGTACGGTCTAGGTCTTACCATCTGGAGCCCTCTGGCAAGCGGACTTCTTACAGGAAAATACAACAATGGGATCCCCGAGGACAGCAGATTGGCAAAATTCCCCGGTCTGAAAAAGCATCTTGAAGAGAACAAACTCTTCTCGGATGAGAATCTTAAGAAAGTTGCGAGGTTGGCAGATATCGCTAAGAAACTTGATACAGGACTCGCTCAACTGGCACTTGCCTGGATCCTCTTAAATAAAAATGTTAGTTCGATAATTCTTGGAGTCAGCAAGGTTCAACAGCTGAGAGATAATCTAAAGGCTTTGGACATAAAGGATAAACTTACCGAAGAAATAACAAAAGAAATCAACTCCATTATTGAATGACCGTTCTTGAGCGTTCTTTTGGAGTGAAGAGAGGGAGAAGAAATCCAATATGAAAAGACTCTTGCTTTTTTTATCGGTTGCTTTGATTATTCTTCTGGGGAGTTCTTGCCTATATGTAATTTCGGTGCCAATCCCAATTGGCGAAGGATTGATAGAACCCTTCGAATTTGAACTCCCCAAGAGTATAGTGCCGTTATCTTACTATGCTTTCGGAACCGAGACAGTCCCATCGCTCGACGAGATAATCCAAGAGGCCGAAAAAGAAACCCAGTTAAATTTTCCAGATAGCTTCGCGATTACCGGTATGGAAATCAAAGCTAGAGTAGAATGGATACCAGAGAACCCCGGTTCGGAAGACTCTATTGATATTGACTTCTATGTCTTCAGAGAGAGACATTCAGAAGAAGAATTCCTAGCTTTTTTCGGCAATCCGGACCCAATAAGTGATCACAAGCTTTTTGGTGGTTTGATTTATCCCGGCGAGAACACTTTCAGGCTAGACTCCAACGAATCAGGGGCATTAACTATGATATTGCAAATAGTCAACGGTGGAACGGCCGAAGATATAGATTGGTTCGCCATTTACGACTATGAAGCATCTTCGGATTCTTCAGTTACGATCTATCTGAGTGGAACTGTCTGGGTCAAGAGGGTAGTTGAGTGAGAGTCTTCATCGAAGACCGAAGGTCCCCCTAGAGGGGACCTTTGTTATTTCTTGAATGAACTAGAGAATCTTCTCACTGATGGACTTTGCCTGAAGGAAGAGCAGGAGGTAATCTCTCCCACCTGCTTTGGAATCAGTACCGGACATGTTGAACCCTCCAAACGGCTGAACTCCAACAAGCGCCCCGGTGCACTTCCTGTTGAAATAAAGGTTTCCAACATGAATTTCTTCTTTTGATCTCTCTATCCTGTCTCTTTTCCTGCTGTACAGCGCGCCCGTAAGTCCATATTCGGTTCCGTTGGCGATCTCAATAGCATGATCGAAATCACGCGCCTTTGTTATAGCCGTGACGGGTCCAAATATCTCTTCCTGAGCGATTCTTGCTTCCGGTGGCACATCGGCGAACACTGTGGGTTCAATGAAGTATCCCTTTCCTTGAATATGATTGCCGCCCGTTACCAATCTGGCCTCTTTCTTGCCTATATCAATGTAATTCATTATTTTTGTCATGGCGGCCTCATTGATAACAGGACCCATGTAATTGTCCGGATCGGTGGGATCTCCGACGGTCAGTGCCTCGGTCTTCTCCTTTATGAGTTGAACTATTTTGTCATACACATTCTCTACGACGATTATTCTCGATCCCGCCGAACATTTCTGCCCCTGAAAGCCAAACGCGCTAGCTACAGCCCCAGTCGAAGCAGCATCGATGTCGGCTGTTTCATCGACTACTACGCAGTCCTTACCGCCCATTTCCAGAACTACTCTCTTTATCCATTTCTGTCCTTCATGGTGCTTTGCTGCTAGTTCGTTAATTCTCAATCCGACTTCTTTGGAACCCGTGAATGAGATGAACCTCGTAAGAGAGTGTTCTACTAGATAATCGCCGATTTCGCTTCCCGAACCTGGCACAAAGTTGACTACTCCATCTGGAAGTCCTGCTTCCCTAAGAATCTCGACGAACTTGGCGGCTATCACGGGTGAGTCTGATGCGGGCTTTAGTAATACACAGTTTCCCGAAACTGCTGCCGCTGTTGTCATGCCAGCCATTATTGCGCTGGGGAAATTCCAGGGTGGGATTACCACGCCGACACCAAGAGGAATATATCTGAGCTCATTGTATTCGCCCGGGATTTGAACAACGGGCTGAGAGACACCATATCTGAGGGCTTCTCTGGAGTAGAATTCAAGAAAATCTATCGCTTCTGCAAGATCGGCGTCTGCTT
This sequence comes from Mesotoga sp. UBA6090, assembly GCF_002435945.1. Taxonomy (NCBI): domain Bacteria; kingdom Thermotogati; phylum Thermotogota; class Thermotogae; order Kosmotogales; family Kosmotogaceae; genus Mesotoga; species Mesotoga sp. UBA6090. The sequence goes on along the minus strand of NZ_DIXC01000004.1, from coordinate 71,906 downwards.
CTATCCAGCTTTTACCGACTTCGAGAATCATAGTTGCATCGAGTTCGAACCGTCTCTCCCTCATAATACGTGCAGCTCTCAGGAATGGTTTGACCCTTTTTGAAGCTGGCAGCCTGCTCCATGTTCTGAATGCAATGTAAGCAGTTTCCATTGCTTTGTCAACAAAGTGCTTGTTGGCTTTCGAAACCCTCCCAACGATTTCATCTGGATTTGCAGGATTTGCTGAGATGATTTTTTCGTCGGTCGAGAGGTACTTGCCTCCGATTAAGAGATCATAATCCTTGCCTTGAGAACGAATCTTCTCAAAAGCTTGGTTCATCTTAGATCGCACGTCGTGGTTGTTGGGATTGATATAAGGTTCGTTCGCAAAAGGCGGGATTATCTGGAAATCTGTTGTCTCAAACATGTTCGTAACCTCCTATACTACGTTCTTTTCTCTTGTAAAGCCTTGTTTGAATCTATTCAAGCTCAGGTTTGATAAGTCAACACTTCTCGGTTCTCCATAAACTATCCATTCGGCGACGGCCTCTCCAACAGCAGGAGCCAGCATGAATCCGTGGCCTGAGAACCCAATCGCACAGTAGAAGTTCTCAATCTCGCATGACCTGTCGATGATGGGCAGGGCGTCAGGAGACATATTATACAGTCCGGCCCAGTGTCTCAGAATTCTCATATCACTGAGGAATGGGAAGAATACCGGCATTTTCCCAGTCATTTCTCTCAAGAACCTCCATGTTGGAGTGATATCGTGTCCGGGGAGTTCTGTTCTGTCACCCTGCCCCATTATGAAATTCCCCGATTTCGTTTGTCTTATGTAGAAGTTTTTCTCGAAACTTATGACAAGCGGATCCATGAAATGCTCTAGAGGTTCCGTAACGAATATCTGGTGTCTGTAGGATTCAGTTGGCAAATCTATGCCTGCCATCCTTCCCACTTCGTGGGAGTAACCGCCGGCTGCATTTACGACTACTTCGGCTTCAATCTCGCCTCTGTCTGTGAGAACACCGGTTATCCTTCCGTTTTCTGTAAGAATTCTTTTTACAGAAGTATGGGTTAGGATATCTACACCCATCCTCTGAGCGGCCCTAGCGTACGCGAACGTTGTCAGGTGGGGATTTGCGTGGCCATCACTTGGACAGTAAGCTGCAGCCTTAACATTTGTCAAATTCATGAAAGGAAATATCTTTGCAGTTTCTTCTCTTGAGAGGAGCACAACATCAAGCCCCTCTTCCTGTTGCATCTTAGTGTTCTTCGCGAATAGTGAAACCTCTTCTTCTGTATAGGCTAGAAGAAGATAGCCTCCCTGAAAGTACTCTATATCGAACCCCACTTCACTTTCGAATCTCTTGAAGTGATCAACACTCCGCATTGCAAGTCTCACATTCATTCTTTCAGACCATTGCTGCCTTATGCCCCCGCCGCAACGACCAGTAGAACCTGACGAAAGGTAATCTTTTTCGAGCACAGCAACGTTGCGTATTCCACTCTTCGCTAGATAGAAGGCGGTTGCCGTACCGATTACACCCCCACCTATTATCACAACTCTGTATCTATTCTTCACAGTCATCATCCCTGCTTTCAGCTATCGCTCTGAAACTTACCGGAACCGCTGGTGGTCTGAAAATCCCGGGAGAAAGTTTCTCTATAGGTATGCCTGTCTCCTTGGACAGAATCATCAGGGTGTTCAGCCTGCAGGTTCTTCCGCCGCAGGGTCCCATGCTTATTCTCAAGTATCTTCTAAGTTCTTCAAAATCTGTATATCCCTCTTTGATGGCTTTTCTAATTTGATCAACCGATACTTCTTCACATCGACAGACTATGGCCTTTGCATCTTCTGAAGTCACAAGAATACTTCGCACATCAGATGCAGCTCCGGCAGAAACATTAATATAGACAAGGTTTGTATTGTTCGGCGATCTAGTGACTCTTTCAACACGAGCAGAGCAGAGAAACTCTCCGTTTCTTCCTCTAGCGGTCACATATTCTCCCTTTGAAGGAAACGGAAGGAACTCGTAAGGAATTCCTATTGAACAAGTTCCGTCTTCATTCTCTTTGAACATGAAGATCGCCAGTCCCGGACAGCTCGTCGCACAGATACCGCATCCAGAACATTTCGAGTAGTCTATAACCGGAATATTATTGATATTTTTTCCGACAGTTATTGCTCCGAATGGACAGCTTGTTTCACAGGGATTGCAAGGGATCGCTTCTAAGCACTCAATTATTGGGCGCAACTTTCCTACATATTTATCGAAACCGCTCGTCTGTCTCTTGGCGAAGGGTGAACCTTTGACTCTGATTCCAAGTCTTCCAAGTCCATCTCTTGTCCTAGAAGACTTGGGACCGCTCCTGAAACTCGCCAGAGTATCCTTCAAACTGCCGAGGAGCTCCTCGTCGCAGTTTCCGGTCAAATCCTTTATTATGGATAGCCCTGCAATTTTACCTTCCATCATGGCCGTAGTGGCTTCTTCGATCCCGGAAACATCGCCGGCGACAAAGACATCAGGTACCGATGTTCTCATATTCTCGTCTCTGGAAGGAACATACCCTCCCAACTCCTGGATATATTCTATTTTGCAGCCTGCCTGTGCTGCGAGTTCAGTCGATGGGGAGAGCCCTACTGCAACACATATGGTGTCTACCGCAAATTCTCGTTCCGTTCCTGCAATTGGTCTCCATCTGTCATCGAGCTCGGAAACCACTGCTCCCCTGACAGTGTCTTCTCCGATCGCTTTCAAGATTGTGTGCCGCAGTTCTACGGGAATTCCCAAACGTTTTACTTTGTCGACGTGAACCTGATAACCACCTACTTCATTTGAGGCTTCGATTATCGCTCTCACTTCAATTCCAGCCTGCATCAACTGATAGGCAACTATCAGGCCAATATTGCCTGATCCGATCATCAGAACGCTTTTGCCAGGAATGATGCCATATTGATTCATAAGAGTCTGGACGGCGCCGGCTCCGTAGACACCTGGCAGATCGTTGTTTTCAAACTGAAGGAACTTCTCCGAGGCGCCAGTTGCCAGAACTATCTTTTTAGGTCTGAAAACAGTTGTAGAATCCCGCCTCATGTCCAGTACAGGAACTCCGTCTGAATAGACAGCCATCACTGAATTCTCGCTCAATAGTTGAGCTTTCTCAAAAGCACTAAGTTCTTCAATCAGTCTTTGAGCAATCTCTATTCCCCTCACAGACGCGAAGAAGCTCTCATTGCCGAAGAATTTGTGAGTCTGTTTGACCAGCTGACCGCCTGAAGAAACGCCCTCGTCTACTACCACTACCGACAAACCGCTCTTAGAAATTTCTATTGCAGTGGACAGCCCGGCAGGTCCGCCTCCTACTACGAGTACATCGAGATCATTCACTAATCTCACCTCTGCCATGCTGTCTTCTAACAATCATTCCAGGTCTCACGGGAGTTATGCAAGTACGCACGTTAGGTTTTCCGTCCACTTCCATCAAGCAGGAGGAACACTTGCCGATCGCGCAAAACAATCCTTGTGGATGCCTTTCCTTCGTGCTGTAACGCAAGACCTTAATACCGTTGGCATGAAGGGCGGCAGCAATCGTCTCGCCTGAGTATGCTGAAAGTTCTCTTCCTTCGAAAAAGAAAGTGATTAACTCTTTGCGCTCGAAAGAAAGAAGCGGATGCTTATTTATCCTTTCCAAGGTATCGCCTCCATATAATATCTATTACAAGTATAATTCCTTTCCTTTCCCTGAAGAAAACCAGCATAATAGCGCATACTCTTGAACAGGCAACGTATCCTGCTATAATTATGGATATACGCAGTTGCCGGAATCGAGGCCGGTTAATTGGCATTTCAGTCGTCAATTTCCGTGGTCTCGACATAGGTTGATTTGTTAAATGGAGGTTTCTATGAATTCAAGGCCTTTGATTCTCGGACACAGGGGTATGGGAACAGGTGCGGGGGAAAATTCCCTTCTCTCAATAGTAAGAGCAGTTCAGGTTGGTGCTGACGGAGTCGAACTGGATGTACAGCTTACAGCAGACGGAGTGCTTGTCGTAAACCACGACTCTAATTTAAAAAGGACTCTGGGTGTAGATGTTGAGTTAAGAGATACGAGCTTCAAGAGACTCAAGAAGATGAATCTAGTTAATCCCGAAGGAATTACGACTCTCGAAAAAGTTTATCTTGAGCTTCCTGAAACGGCTTTTGTCAATGTAGAGATCAAGGATCCCAGAGCGGCCGATCTTGTTGTTCCTCTTGTCAAGAGCTTTAACGCGATTGATAGGACACTCTTCTCATCTTTTTATCATGCCTGTCTAAGAAAAGTGAAAGAGAAAGAAATTCGAGCAAAGATAGGTCTTCTTGTTGGAGAAGATGCAAGAGGAAAGGATCCTGTAAAGTATTTCGAAGAGCTTCTCAAATACGAGCCTTTCTCTGTTAACCTACCCGTCCAGTTATTTGATGAGATCGGTTTCGAGCTGGGAATGCGTTTTATAAGATTTATAAGAAGCAGAGGAGTGAAGGTCGCGCTGTGGACATTAGATGATCCCGGACTACTTATTAAGATCAGGGGTGAAGTTGACATAATAATTACCGACAATCTTCAAGGTATAATGGCTGCACTTGGAGGAAAAAGCGAAAGAAGGTGACGGCATTGCTGTATCTTGAGAAATTCGCTTCGGCTATTTTGACACCACCGGGACTGTTCATCCTAATCTTTCTTATAATTGCAGTGATTCTTATTAAGAGAAGCGAAGAACGACGCACAAAGATCTCTGGAGTAGTCATGATTATTCTGTGTTTCTTCGCATATCTTCTCTCTACAGGATTTGGAACTCATCTGTATCTTCAGCCGATGGAAAATGCATATTCCGTGCCCCGCACAGTGAGTGGACAAGCGATAGTGGTCTTGAGCAGCGGTATAATCATCTCTCCGGAAGGTCAGGTGCTGGATAATCACAGTATTGCCCGGCTGTCAAAGGCTCATGAGCTTCATCTTCAGACGAAACTTCCGATCATTGTGACGGGATCGTCCATGCCGGGAAGATCAACTTCAACAGTTGCGGAGCTAATGAGAGACTGGCTTCTCGATCGCGGAGTTGCGTCTGCCAGGGTCATTGTTGAACCACGAGCTCAGACAACCTGGGAAAATGCTCGTTATGCTTCAGATATCTGCAGTCAATTCAACTGGTCAAGCGTGGTTCTGGTCACTTCGGCCGTCCACATGAAAAGGGCGGTCAGTTCGTTCGAGAAGTTCGGTTTGAGAGTAACACCATTCCCAACTGACTACATGTATGATCACACGAAACTAAGCTATGTCGATTTTCTGCCAAACCAGCGGGCTCTAGATGCTAACCTGGCCGCTCTGCATGAGTATTTCGGACAGTTGAGATATCTGATCAAGAGTCCGTAGGGTGTGAGATCATGTGTGATACTTTTGTGGTTCTAGGAAAGTCATCTGCCAATGGCATAACTCTCTTCGGAAAGAACAGCGATCGTGAGCCAAATGAACCTCAGTCAGTCTATTTCTTTCCACGTTCTTCAAACAATAGCGATGAGCTATTCACAACTAGTCAAAGAGTGGATCAGGCAAGTGAGACTAATGCCATACTCATTTCAAGACCTTCGTGGATGTGGGGCGGAGAGATGGGTGTCAATGAAAAGGGAGTCGCTATAGGTAATGAGGCGGTATTCACCAAAGAGAGCGTCAGAAGAGACGGGCTGCTTGGAATGGACATGTTGAGAATTGCTCTCGAGAGATCAGAAAACGCCGAACATGCTGTCAAGATTATTGTAGAGCTGATTGATAAGTATGGCCAGGGTGGGAACGGAGGTTTCACCAAGTACCTTTATTATCACAATTCCTTTATGATAGCAGATAGAGAGAACGCCTGGATTGTTGAAACCTCAGATCGATACTGGGTTGCAAAGAGAGTTAATGGATGTGCCGCAATTTCGAACTGTCTTACGATCGGAGAGGAAATCGATGAGAGCCACGCTCAAGTTGTTAGTAATGCTGAGAATCGAAACTGGCACAAGAGGGGTGAAGAATTCAATTTCGCCCAATCATATGAAAGAAGACTGATTAGCAATTTCTCTGGCGCAGGGGCGAGATCAAAGAGAATGAAGAGCCTGATTGAAGAGAGAAAAATGGACATAGAGAGTAGTTTCGAAGTTCTTAGAGATCATGAAAGAGGCAGGTTGCTTGGCTCAATGAGCAACATATGCATGCATGCGGGTGCAGGCGTCGTCAGCTCTCAGACCACATCTTCTATGGTGGTTTCACTGGGAGATAGAATTGAAGTGTGGGTTACAAATAGCAGTCTTCCTTGTCTTTCAATCTTCAAACCGGTGTGGTTTGACGGCCTCAAATCAAGTCTTCCCTTCGAAGAAGAGGGAATCAATTACTGGGGAAACTGGGAGATATTCAATAGACTGGCATTGTTAAGGAATTCGAAGGCGAAAGAACTATGGAAGGAATACTGTCTGCCTCTGGAGTTAGACTTATTGTTCAACCGGGAGAAGATGTCAGAAGAAGTCCTCACGAGTCAGGCCTTCGAAAAGAGCTGGAATATTGCAAGGAAGATGACATCTCTACTTAGAGAGGAGAAAGAAGAGGTTGGGTTCTTTGATAGGAGCTACTGGAATAGGCAGAACAAGAAACTTCAACAGTTGAAGTCAAGGAATTTCAAGAAAGAGCTTCCTACCTAAAGAAGGGGTTTTCTCTCAAGATATCTTGGGCAGTAGCTTCCGGTCCGTGGCCTGGGAGGACCCGCAAATTGGGAAGTTCATTGAAAAGCTGCCTGAGTCGCTGAATGCTTCTATCCATTTCGATTTCATTTCCACCGGGAAGATCGGTTCTTCCAACGGAATTTGAAAAGACTGTATCTCCAGAAAACAATTGCTTTTTCCCATAAAGGAAGCAGCAAGAACCCTCTGTGTGCCCGGGAGTATGGAAGCACTTCCACTGACCATCAAGAATCTCAGTTGTCCTTATCTTAGCTTCTTCAATCAGTAGGGCCTCTTTTCCGAAAATGTACAGGAAGCTTCTCTCGGGATCAATTAACATATTTCTATCCAGCTCATGGATAACGATCTCATCTGAGTCTATCTTGTCAAGATCAAAAATGTGATCGGCGTGCCCGTGAGTTAGCAGAACGCGTACCTTCTTCCTCCCGACTAAGGGGAGAAGTTCAGCAGAAACTCCACATCCCGGATCGATGATGGTCACCCTTTCTTCTTCCTCTACCACATAGCAGTTCTCATCCATAGCTCTAGCCAAAAGCCTCTTTACTCCTGTCATCTACAACGCCTCTCTCATAGATATCACTAATAGTCTCATACAAATGTATCGATGACCTGCGAAAGGCAAAGTCTTTCTGAAGAAAAGTTTTCTCATACAGAAAGGTCTTAGCCAAACTATTCGCATCTCTTTTGATTCCTTAAGATGTCCACAACCATCCATTGTTCTGATTTTACCAGAATGCTGGTCGCGTGATAGAATACTGAGGGGCAGAGGAGTTGGATTTGAAGAATTCTAGAATTAGCGGTCTGGCCTTAAGGTTTAATTATGATGATTCCGAGAGTTTTAGATCTGAGCTGAGGGCTATTCTTGATGAAGAGGATCTCTCGAGAGAAGATATCGGAATATTGGTAGCTCTTGACTTTGCATACTCTCAGACGTTTGACGAGACGGGTGTATTTGACTTCTCCGATGTGGATAATGAACTTCTGGCAGAAGGAATGTATTCTCTCTCTTATTTTTTTGCTAGGAATTCAGAGGACAAGATCGCTTACCTTGTTTCCAAGCTTGCAGTGGATCTGATTGCAAAGGAATGTGGAAAGGAACAGGAAATCAACCTCAAAATACTCCATATGATGACTTCATTCGAAATGGGCTTCGGAGACGAAACGCTCGCGCTTTTTAGCGAACTTGTGAAGCTGGAGCAGTATGTGCCAACGCACAAGCGCTTTGAGTACTACAATGATCTAGGCCTGGTCTCCACTCAGCTCCAGACCGGAGACAATCCATGGAAGTTTTATGAGAGAGCAAAGGCAGTGGCCGAATCACCGGTAAGAATGCTAATGGTTCAGTTGAACATGATCGACTATCTTTACTCGAAGAACAGATTTGCTGAAGCAATAAAGCTTCTTGATCAGGTCGAAGGATGTAGTGTGGTTTCAATAAACGGGTACAAGCTCATGATAAACTTGAAGATTCTTCTTCAAATGAATGACCTTAGTAGAGCGGCAATTATTGCCGAACAACTTGAGTCACTGATAAGTTCTCATATCGAATGGACAGACATTGCAGTATCATACATTTTTCTGGGGCACTTCTATGTGAAGAGCGGCAACGTTTTTAGAGCGGAGAATTTTCTCAATCAACTCAAGTCTCTTCCAGATGAATCTTTGACCAATTACATCAAGGGAGAAACACTGATTCTTGAAGCGTCAATAATGCAAGTTAAAGGAGAGCATTTTAAGGCTCTAGAGAATTCAGTTGGCGCATTCGAGTCGCTTACTCTCTACAGTACAACATCGCCCCATCTAAAAGATTTTGTGAACAACCTTTTCGAGAGCATTTCTTCAGTTTTCCGTCAGCTTATCAGAGAGTTAAGGCTTAAGGACGACTATACTGCTCTCCATACGCTTCGCGTCCTCAAGATTTGCTATGAGTTTGGAAAGGAACTTAATCTAGAGAAGATCGATCTCTTCAATCTTTCAATCGGCGCGATGTTGCACGATTATGGGAAGGTTGATATTCCTTTCGATACGCTGAATAAGCCGTCATCTTTGAGTGAAGAGGAGTTCAAGGAAATAATGAGACACCCGGTATATGGCGAACGTTACTTGAGAGACCTGAATTTTCCGAAGGCAGTAAGAGATATTGTAAGGCACCATCACGAGAGAATAGATGGGAACGGTTATCCCGACGGTCTAAAGGGAGACGAAATCCACATGCTTGTTCAAATAGTTTCGGCAGCCGACGTCTTCGATGCACTAACAACCGACAGGCCTTACAGAAGGGCCATAACGAAAGCAAGAGCACTAGAGTACCTAAAAGAAAAAGGCGACCAATTGATCTCAAAAGGTCTCCTAACTAGATTCATAGAATTTTCTCAGCGCAAAGAAATCAATGTTCAAGAAGAAGAAATAACCCCATTGTGGCGTTCAATAATCTCCGAGCTTTTCAAATAAGTTGGAAGAGCTGCAGTTACAAAATCAATAACCTTCAGGAATCTTCCAAAGTCCTGGGCCACCATCTACGGTAAACTCGCCCTCAGGAATCTTCCAAAGTCCAGGTCCTGCAAGTGCAAGCGTGCCAAACGATACCAAACCTATCAAAAGTATTGCGATCATCTTTTTCATCAACCTAACCTCCCTTTACCCATGAAAAAATCGATGTTGAAAATAGAATCAATAACCTTCAGGAATCTTCCAGAGTCCTGGGCCACCATCTACGGTAAACTCGCCTTCGGGAATCTTCCAAAGTCCAGGTCCTGCAAGTACAACTCCACCAAATGCTATCAATCCAATTAGAAGAATTGCTGCTACCTTCTTCATTCACTTCACCTCCAAAAATTCACTTAATGAATTTCGTTCTGTTTCAGCACCTTACTCTTAGTGATCATCTTCTTCAGGTATCTTCCACATACACTGCACCTCCCGGTCAAGTGTTTGAGTTACAATACATTTCTCTCCAAGCCGCAATTTCCCAACTACTATCTTTGAATGATCAACTCTTAAGCAAAGATAATAGGTCGTTCGGACAACATAAATCAAAACCCTGTCGAAACGGATCAAGACTGTAACTCCATTTTAGATCAAAGAAGTTCTATTTCCAAAACCATGTAAGAGGTAGTATGTCTTTGATAATCGATTGCAGTTTCCGATAAGCGTTAATAATCGGCAAGCACGGTAGATATAGAAATTATAGCAGTTATAATCAAACGAACGCAGACATGTAGTGTTTGGATCATACGCATTGTTATTGCATAGATTGCACTTCGAGTTGGTAGAAATAGATACTGGAGGTAAATGAATCGAGATACTTATTCGAATGAAAAGTTCAAATATTGCAGTCGTAAGATTGCATAATTTCTGCAACGCAGGCGGCTGATCAACGGATCTAGATGTGAAACTCAGATCCTAAAGAGGAAGTAGTACGGTCCAGATCACACCGACAAGACCTGTTCCCAAGACAATCCAAATGACAGACAGCTTGAATTTGTAAAGAATGAGAAAGGCAAATATCCCAAGAATTAACGAGAAAATACTGTTGATAGACTCAATCCCTATTCTTAAAGTAGCCGAAAGGATCAGTGCAATTATTCCGAGCCTTAGGGCATTAAAGACCTCTCCCGTATCGATCCATTGTGATAGAATTTTCAGAGCCTTTAGTATCAGAAAAATCCAGAATACGCTTGGAAGAATAACTCCAACTGTAGAACAAACCGATCCAGGCACTCCGGCGATCCGATATCCTATGAAAGTTGCAGAATTGATAGCTATTGGGCCTGGAGTCATTTGTGAGATGGAGATCAACGTAAGAAATTCTTCAAGATTCATCCACTTGTTTATATTGACTATCTGATCCTGAATTAAGCTGAGAGCGCCGTATCCACCTCCAAAAGCGAGAAAGCCGATTTTGAAAAATGACCAGAAAAGCTCTATGAGAATCATCTCGCCAGCCGCCTGTCAATAATATAGATTAGTATGGAGCAAAGGAGCAAAATCCATATTGAAGATATGTTGAAGAAAACAATGGCCACTGTCCCAGCTGCGATTACCATCAAAACAAAATACCTTTTCAGACTCTTTCTGAGTAACTGGAGAGAAAGATTTGCCAGGATTACCGTTACACCAACTCTTGCACCAGCAAAAAAACCTTTGAAAACTGGCAAATCGGCGAAATCGGTGAAGAATGTTGCGATGACAAGTATTATGAAGAACGGGGTCAATGAAGCTCCTAGAACTGCAAAGAAAGCGCCCCATAGTCCAGCCAATCTGCTGCCCAGAATCATTGCCGTGTTTATTGCAATCACTCCGGGCACGGTCTGGGCAGTCACAATTACGTCCAGGAATTCATCTTCCTTCATAATTTTGTACTTGTCGACAATGAATTCCTTTATTACAGGAATCATTGCGTAGCCGCCGCCAATTGTGAATGAACTAACCTTGACGAATATCCAGAATAACCGGAAAGGGTTCATTGACTTCATTGTCCGTCGTATCCTATATGTGGAGACGAACTTCCTCCTCTCAGAATTAATGGCTTCTTCAGAACAATACTTTGACCAGGATGATCGTCGTGTTCTCTGTTTTCCACCCTTCTGCTCATATATTGTACAACTCGTTTTCTTTTTCTGCAGTCAAATATCAAGTAATTGAGATGATGCATGTGTTGCATGATAAACTTGACTGAAGGGGGTGAACCTATGGAAAACAGAATCAGATGGGGCGCCAAAGCGATCTCTTCCGACGGCAAAGATCTCGGAAAAGTCATCCGGGTGGTTATACATCCCAAGAGCAACGAGGTTACTCATGTTGTAATAGAAAAAGGAATTTTCAACAGAGTGGCAAAACTGGTGCCGATAACGACTGTGTTCTTTGCAGCTCCCGATGAAGTAAGATTGAAGATTGAGTCGAAAGATGTTGAGACATTGCAGGATTACGAAGAGACGTTTTTCGTCTCAGGTGAAGAGATCGAGAATTTGGAGAGTGGGGTTACTCCGGTGTACTGGCTGAGGCCGGTTGGTGACTATGCAGAGCTCTACCCGCTTCCACCACTGAATACGTCGATAAATGTTCCAAAAGACAGCAAGTCTCTTGAGCCAGGGTGTGATATAGTTACTGCTGAGGAAAAGACTGTGGGAAGGGTAAGGAGTTTCGTTCTGAATGATGAAGGGAAGATAACTCATTTGATAGGCGAGTGTGGTAGCTTTGGCTCAAAGTCGAAGAAACTTATACCTATAGATTGGGTCGAAGAGATTGATGAGTGCAAGGTTAGGGTTTCCGCATCTTCGGTGATGGTGGAGAAATTGCCGGAAATGGACTGATGAAAAAAGTGACTGTGTTCTACTTAGTCTGTGCAGCAATCCTGTTTATACTGAATTTTGCGAAGGGCTCGTATTCTCAGCCCGTGTTCTTTTTTATGCCATTAATAATTGTTGCTGACTACTTAATAATCATGGGAGTTCCAGGGAAGAGTCGTTCAAAAGAAATCTCGGGATTCTTAGAGAGTGTTCAAAGCATACTTACTCTAAGGAGTACTTTCGAAGAAAGCACAAAGGGAAAGATAATCGATTCTGAAAATCTAAAAAACCTCGAAGAAGTGGTGTCTTCTCTCGAAGAGAAATTAAGGAAGCCATCTGAGCTGCAGAGAAGACTTTATCTATTCTCGGCTTACGCAGCGCCGCTGTTTCCTTTTGCAGTAATGCTTTCGTCCGTACTCATTCAGAGGAGAACGGAGATTGTTGCCGGGTTATTTTCTTACGCCGCATCTGTAATAATTGTCGTCTTGTCAAGAAGAGCCTTTTCAACTCTTGAGAAGACGATTGAGAAACTCAGAGGAGAGATAAAGAAAGCTGTGGACGATATCACTCAGTAATTGAGAGTTTTTTTATTGGAAGGAGATTCGAAATGGCATTTGTTGAAGTCAGAGACCTAAGCAAGACTTACAGGTCCGGTGAGGTGTCGGTCGAAGCATTGAAAAGAGTTTCATTTGATATTCATGAAGGCGAGATACTATCGATTCTCGGACCGTCCGGATGCGGAAAAAGTACGCTCCTGAACTGTCTTTCAGGAATAGATACGCCTACGGAGGGGAAAGTTACAGTCAAGGGGGTGGATCTTCACTCTTTGAAGGATGATGAAAAGACTCGCTTTAGGGCGATGAATATGGGATTTGTTTTCCAATTCTACAACTTAATACCCGTCCTGAAGGCAGTTGAAAACGTTGAACTTGCCATGCTTACTATGGGAAGCAATGAGAAAAAGGCGAGAGAAGCGGCAATGGACATTCTTGCGAAAGTCAGTCTTAAGGAGCGGGAGCACTATCTTCCCTCAAGACTGAGCGGCGGTGAAAGACAGAGAGTCTCTATCGCAAGAGCGCTTGTTCATAAGCCGGCAATAGTATGGGCCGACGAACCTACCGGAGCTCTTGATACAAAGACCAGTAGTGATCTGATGAACTTGATAACTGAGCTTAATGGGACATTTAACCAGACGTTTGTGATTGTTACTCATGATGAAAGAGTCTCCAATTACTCAAACAGAGTTCTGCATATGGACAGCGGCCGCATTCTCAAGATTGAAGAAAATAAAGAATTGAAGGTGTAACAGTGATAATACAGACAATTAGTCTCCTTGCGGGTGTTGCCGTAATTGCGATCGTAATTTCAATGATAAGAAATCCGGTAATTTTCAAAATCGGTTACAGAAACATTTATAGGAGAAAATCCGATACTTTTTTGGTCATAATGGGATCTCTGATTGGAACGGCGCTTATCATGGGTTCGATGGCCATGAATGATTCTTTTCAGAATTTCCTTTACAGTCAGATCGAAAAAACCCATGGTGAGATCGATGAACTGGTCTACATCCCTTCAGATAATCAAAACGTTGGTAAAGAGTTCATTCCAAATTCCACAATCGAGATTCTTGTCGATTCACTCTTGAAGAACGAACAGGTAGACGGTGTCCTTCCGATCCTTAGCAGAACTGTCTCTATAGGACTCCCCGGAGAGGCCAGAAGTCAAACTGGAAAAAACTTTCAGGTGAGCATGATAGGAGTGAAAGCCGATCAACTCTCAAGGTGGCCTGACGTCGATAAAGTGGATCTGGTCGTCCCCTCAGGTACAGATGAACTTCCCGAGGTTGTCATCAACAAGGAGCTGGCCGAAGCTGCCGGGGTGGCGGTTGGGGATACTCTCGAAATACTTGCAGACCCTGGACAGAGATTGCTTTTCTGGATTCCTCTTCCTGAGGTAAGGGTAGCTGAAATTGTTGAAGGAAATGGGATTCTTCACTACCAGATAGAAAACCGGGGTTCAAATGGGTTTACCATGTTAATGGATATTGAAGAAGCCAGAGAAGTACTTAAGATAGGTGTCGAAGACTATTACAATGCATTAATCGTTTCGAACCGTGGCGATTTTCTAACGGGTGAAAGGCTTACAGATCAGGTTGTGGCAAGCATAAAGTCCTTAGTCGGTGAGGAAGTGGTGGTTGGGGAGGTCAAGAAGGATTCCTTGAGTATGGTTGACCAGGGAAATATTGGTCTCTTATTCCTCATGCTCAGTGTCTTTGCCATATTTGCAGGTGTGCTTCTTCTTACAAACATTTACTTGATGCTTGCTCAAGAGAGGAGGACCGAGCTTGGTACCCTCAGGGCTATTGGTTATTCAAGAAAAAGAGTATCCAGGACGATTCTCTATGAGGGTTTCTTCTATTCGATTTTCTCATCAGGTATTGGAGTCCTCGCCGGGTTGGGAATTGCGAGGTTTATTTTAGGTAGTTTCGTAAACCTATTTGAGGATGCAGTCTCACTGATACCTTTCGAAGGTGCTAATATTGCTTTTAACTCAATGCAGAGCTCATTCGTGTTCTTTGTGCGGATCGATTCAATTGCCTATGGATTTCTTTTGGGGCTTATCATACCCATGATAATCATTGTTTACACGGGAAGGAAGATTTCACGCACGAATATAGTGACCGCGGTAAGAAATATACCTGAAGAGCTTGATGAAAGGAAGAGACTTCTGTTGAATGTTATGGCAGCCGTAGGAGTTCTTGTCTCAGTAGTGATGGCTTACAGTGGATATTCGTTGGGAAATGCGACTGGCTTTTTTATCGGCGTTATGCTTGCGGGATTGCTGATTCCGGTTGCGATTCCTATGAAGAACAAAAGGTGGATAGAATCTTTCTTCTCAATTGCGGTAATCGTATTTACAATGTTCAGCAATTCCTTTGATCTAATAGCATCGAATAGTGGCTCATCCATCTATCTCACTATTGCAAAAGGTGCAGCAATTCTCTTAGCCGGGCTATTTTTGATTGTCTACAACTTGAAGACCTTTGAGTACCTTCTGAACAAACTCTTTCAGAAAGCAAGAGCCGCAGCTCCTGTATTCAAGATTTCAATCGCCTTTTCGGCAAGAAACCGTTTGAGGACAGGACTCACTATTGCCATGTTTGCCGCTGTCATTTTTGTTATCACCTTGATTTCGATAATTCCCTACTCTATGGAGCAGATGCTTGTCAAGAGTAGAGATGTGGTCTTTGCCGGCTTCGATGTGGGAGCCTTCTCCTTCACCGGGAATGGGAGCATTTCCTTCAGTGAATTGCAATCCCAGCCAGAAGTAAGAGAGATTTCTACTGTCGCAGGGATGAATGTAGCAGTAAGAAAGGATGATCGGTACGGTCTTGAGCAGATCTATTCGGTCGATGACAGTTTCATTGACAACAACAGGCTGGTCGAAATTCATTACAATGGAGAGCTAGATATATCAAGTCCGAGTGATCTCTGGAAGTACCTCAGGGACAATCCCGATACAGTTGTTGTATCGAACAGTGTCCTGCCCGATGTCAAACCTGGAGATGTTCTGGAACTTCGAGGAGTGATTGATCAAGGAGATAGCGGACAAGGCGTCAGCGGTTTATTGCGGAGAAATGTCACCTCGGAGATGATTGATTCGAGGCCCGTCTACCTCAAAGTAATCGCGACGATCCCGGAGAACACTATCTCTTTTTTGAATGGTCTACTTATATATAAAGAAAATGTTCCGACCGAGTTATCCGGGAATGTTGCTGAGAGGCAATACCTTTTCAACCTTGCAGGCGCTAACGAAGGTGAAAAGAAGGGAAACTTTGAAACCTTGCAGGACAAGATCGCATCTGGCAGTCTCTTTTTGCTCTATGTAGATGACATAATAAACCTTACTTCGACCATGCTGCAGGGTACGATCAGCATTCTTAGATCCTTTCTGTACTTCGGGATGCTCGTGGGTATTGTCGGAATCGCGATCATTATGTTCAAGGCTCTTCACGAAAGGAAGCGGATTATTGGTATGCTTAAGGCAATAGGGTTCACCAAGAAAATGGTGTTCTCTTCCTTTCTTCTCGAAACGTCTTTCATTGCTATTATTGGTATTGTTCTAGGGATAGTAACAGGAACACTTACGAGTGTAGAGATCTATGCGTCTCCTTTGATGGAGGGCATGAAGCTCTATATCCCGTGGGATCAGCTAATAGCAATGACGCTGATCTTCTATATAGCTTCACTTGTTTCAACGATTATCCCCAGTTATTCAGCCTCGAAAATCGCGCCTGCAGAAGCTTTGAGGTACTTCGAATAGGAAGTGTTAGATGAGCAGAATACTGGTGGTGGATGACGATCTGTCGGTAAGGGTTCTACTGAGATCGATACTTGCAAGAGATAAACATGAAGTGGTCGAAAGTGCAGATGGCAAATCGGCGTTTTCCTCACTATCCAAGGGGAAGCCAGATATGATCTTACTAGATCTGATGTTGCCTGACTACAACGGACTAGACATTCTCACCGAATTGAAGCAGGATCGAGAACTTGAAGCTATTCCCGTTATTGTCCTTACGGGATCAGCCGACCGGGAAAGCAAACTTACCGCTCTGAGTTCTGGCGCTGTAGATTTCATCTCGAAGCCCTTTCTCCCCGAAGAGGTTATTCTCAGAGTGAATACTCAACTAAAGCTTCATGATCTCATAAAGTCATTGAGAATTGCGGTGGACAATCTTGAAAGCGACGTTCTGGCAGCGGGAAAGATTCAGAACGCATTAGTGCCTCAAAGTAATCCGCACGGCTTAGCCGTAGAGTGGATCTATGAACCCTCTTATAGAGTTGGTGGAGATATATTCGATGTTTTCAAATTGAGCGACAATCGTTTCTTTGTATATCTAGCAGATATGTCGGGCCACGGAGTGAATGCCGCAATGCTTTCTGTAATGGTCCACAGGTTCATTGAGGATTTCAGAACCGGTATGGGGGATAGAGATTTCGACCTGAGCGTTTTCATGAAGGAGCTCGATAAGAGCTTTGTATTCGAGAGATTCAACCTTTTCTTCACAATCGTTTCGTTAATCGTGGATCTTGAGGAAGGCATTGTCCTTCTTTCAAATGCAGGACACCCATCGCCATTAATGCAAAGAAATGGATCTGTTGAATTACTTGATGGAAAGAGAGAAGGTCTGGTTGGTATAAATATGATTCGGGGAGACGTTGCAAAGATCCCTTTTTTCAATGGAGATCGGTTGTTACTGTACACTGACGGACTGATAGAAGTAATGAATGAAAACGGCGAAATGTTTGGTGAGGATAGACTGATAGATCTGGTGAAAAGCTGTGCGAAAATCGATATCAAGAGAGCCTCTGGGCGATTGAAAGATGCATATGAGAATTTTAAAGGTAATGCACTTGCCGAAGACGATATTACGGCACTGCTAATAGAATTCTAGTTTCGCCCCCTTTCAAGTGGAAATCTATAAAACGAGGAGCTGAGTGAAAGATGTTTGAGTTCAGGTTGGCGAAAGATAAGATCGGCGTGATTTCTCTCGAGAAGAGGGCGAGAATTACGGGGGAAACGTCTTCAAACTTTAGAAAATGGCAGGATACAGTAGATCTAAAGAGTTGTTCGAGAGTAATTCTTGATGGGACTAATATCGAATTTATTGATTCGATGGGCATTGCCGCTCTAATAAGCATTTATAAGACTATTGCGGCGGAGGGTAATGATTTGGTTCTGGTGAATCTTTCAGAAGAGATAAAGAAACTGCTTAACACACTGAGGCTTGACAGGCTTTTTATCGTTAGGGATTGCTGCGTTGAGGAAGCTGTCAAGAATTCGTGCTGAATAATGGGTGAGAAGAACTACAGATTCATGGTCAAACCCGATTTGGGCAGAATAGATGCTTTCTCTGCGAAGGTATCCGATATAGTCAGAAAGAGCATGGGCAACGAAACGGGTTTCAGAGCCGGGCTCATAGTGATAGAGGCTTGCTCCAATATCGCAAAGCATGGCGAACTCGGCGAAGACGAACTGATATCCGTTGATCTCACTATTGGAGAAGACAGAGTGACTATTACTATTGAAGATACCTCCAAAAAGTTTAATCCACTTGAGGTTGATGAGCCAGACCTCGAGGATATCGAGCTTCTTCAAAGCGGTGGGATGGGAGTTTACCTCATTAGAAGGTTTTCGAGAGGGGTGTACTACTCTTACGAAAACGGCAAGAATATACTGAGAATCACAATTTGAACGGACAGATTTACGTCAGCTATTTGACTTGATTATCATCGATATGCTATAAGTGAGAGATCACAAACCAGCAGGTGCTGAAATGAAGAACAGACTTCTTTAATCAATAGAACTGAATACTTCCTCAAAAAACATCGAAAGACTTCGATCCTATTCGGCCATTCAATTCAAATAGTGTTTTGGCTTCAAGCCTTACTGGAGGCGATCAATTTGGTTCAAATATACAATCTTTCAATTTCGTTTGGAAGTGTGGACGTTCTTAAGAAAGTCAGTCTCGATCTCGCTGCAGGAGAGATTTTGGCTGTCACCGGGGCAAACGGTGCCGGCAAGTCGACCCTGCTAAAATCAATCAAAGGTGAAATCACTCCCTCGGAGGGAAAGATATCTATAGAGCGGGGTGTCGACCCGCTTCTTGTTACTCAGGAGACCGCAGTCTTTCCCGGGACAGTGAAGGAGTATCTTCTCGGGGCGAGAAAAGAGCTCTTCGACATCTACGAGAAATTGGGCAGGTCTGTAAATGATCCTATGACCTATGCGGAACTCATAAATGAATTTCACAATGTTGGGGGATTCGAGTTCGAAACAAAGATTCCTTCATCTCTAAATGAGTTTGGTGTCAATGTTGACAACCTGGGCTTTCCGTACAGGAATCTTTCCCATGGGCAGAAGAGAATTCTCTCACTCGTCAGGGGAGTTCTCTCCGGTTCGAATCTTTTCTTGCTTGATGAGCCGACAAACCATCTCGACATAGAAATGACCTTGAGACTTGAAGAGATCATAACCTCACTCAGCGAAAGGGGTGTTGGAGTTATTGTTGTAAGCCATGATAGGAGGTTCATCGACAAAGTCGCTGACAAGACGATCTATCTGAAAAGAGGAGAGGCAATAGGAGTGCGAGGCGGTTATTCCGAGATGCTGGCGCATCTGGAAAGCGATTTCCTCTCAAGGCAGAAGAAAAGCGAAGAGATAAGTAAGAAGATACGTCAACTGGAACTCGATGCGACCAGGAGGAAGGGCTGGTCCTATTCAAGAGAGGCTTCAAAGAGATTCGCAAGCGATAAAGGCCATGAAGGTCATATGGCGGCCAAACTAGCTAGACGTGCGCTAGCTGTACAGAAAAGGACCGAAAGACTGATCGGTGAACTGGAGTGCGAAAAACCGTTTGTAGAGAAGCCCGTTACTGCCAGGATTCCCAAATATGGGGTTCCGAACAGAAAAATGGTCATGGTGGAGAGCCTGTCGTTCTCTTACGAAGAAAACGAAGTCATAAGGGAGGCCTCTGTTAACATAGATACTTCCGATAGAGTCGGTCTCATAGGGCCGAATGGTTCGGGGAAAACAACTCTGATGAAATGCCTTGTAGGAATTTTGGAGCCGTCAAGTGGCAGAATGTACAGAAACGAGAGTGTAAACTGGAAGTACGTTCCACAGAATGTCGCAGAACTCTTCGAAAGAAAAACCCCCTATGAAGAAATCGCCGACCTTGAACTGGAAGAGACTGCTGTCAGAAGTCACTTGGCCAATATCGGTCTCAAGGGAGAGAGGGCTTTCTCGGAGCTGAAAACGATGAGCTACGGCGAGTTGATGAGGCTTGCGTTGCCGAAATCTCTTCTTTCAAAGGTTGAGTTCATCTTTATGGACGAGCCAACCAATCATCTGGACATTGAATCTCTAGAAGTACTCGACAGACTTCTCAACGACTTCTCCGGAGGGTTTTTCTTCATTAGTCACGACAGGCAGTTCATTGCAGAACATGGGGAAAAGATTCTCACCATTGAAGAAGGTGTTCTAAAGAGCTTCGAGTATTCTAAGGAGATTGATATCGACTCCTTTGTTCGCACAAAAGAGATTCTTACGGACTCCTACAATGAGTCGATCTTTAGGAGAAGCGAAGACAATCCTCTTTATAAGTCTCAGGAGGGAAATTGAGAGCTCACCACCGATGGGGGGTCTATCGGCTAGAGAACCCGAAGAATTCCGAGAAAGGCCCCATCGGCATCAAAGAGCTTTTTATTATGAGCCTTTTGATATATAATATTCCTAACTCAATCCAGGAGAAGGAGCGAACCCACATGCTAGAAGTTATTCAGGCCTACAGAAGAGCGATATTGGTCGGATTTTCGAGTTCGGAGGGTGAATGCTATCTCGTCGAGCCTGGATTGCTCTGAAATCTTAGCTGTGAATCAAGAGGCCGTGACGAGCGTCACGGCCTCTTTCTTTTGGGAGAAATCGTTATGAATAATATGGTTGAGCTCATGAAAAGCAACATAAAGAAGAATTACGTATTCTCTTTTCTTATGAACATGAGACTGTCGAGCGGTCTCTGGATGATCTACATGGCCTTCAAGGGAATGAGTTTGACGCAGATCGGTTTCCTTGAAGGAATATTCCACGTGACCTCTTTGACGATGGAGGTCCCCACCGGATCTATAGCAGACTTGTTCGGGAGAAAGCTCAGCAGAGTTATCGGGAGGTGTCTCTCTCTTGCGAGTATTCTAGTGTTAATCGGTGCAACCAGCTTCTTTCATTTTACCATTTTCATGGTACTCGCTGCACTTTCGTATAACCTGGAATCGGGTTCTGGAGAGGCTCTTGTATATGACTCTCTCAAATATCTGAAAACAGAAGAGAATTTCATGTCGGTTCTTGGAAAGCAGGAGGCAATATTTCAAGTGTCTTCAGTTGCTGCGCTTCTGATCGGTGGGTTCCTGGGAACGTACAATTATCACTATGCATTCTGGGTTTCCGCCGGGATCATCGCATTTTCGGCGGTCTATTCTCTTTCGTTCACAGAACCACCTATCCCCGAATCGGTGGGCCGTAACTCAAAAACCTTCCGGGGCTTCTTGAAGCAGATTGTTGATAGCTTTTCAATAATCGCTAGAGATAAAAAGGTTGCATTTCTTATCTTTTTTGTTCAGACTATACTCGCATTCAGCGCCTGCATATTTTTTTACATTCAGAACTACTGGAAAGCACTTGGTCGCACTGAGTTTCAGATTGGCATATACCTCGCGGCCGGGTCATTTCTAGCCGGATTAGTGGCCATGAAGGTTCAGAGGCTATCTCATCTACTGAAGGAGAAGAAAGTCCTGATCATACTGCCTCTTGTTTCCGTCGCATCCATGTGGGGTGTGGCTCTTTGTTCAAACAAGTTACCTTTCTTCATGGTTGTAACTATGATTGAGGCCATGTTGTTCGTAGCGGGTAACGACTACATAAACAAGCTGATTCCATCCAGGAGTAGGGCAACGATAATATCCTTTGCAAGTATGATGTACAGCTTAGTGATGATAGTCTTTTTTCCCATCTTTGGAAGAATCGCTGACACAATCTCGTTTGGACCTGCTTTTGTCTCGCTGGCTGTAACGGCAAGCTGTCTTTATGCGCTTAGCATGTATTTACTCAAGAAGATCGGATGAAAGAGTTGATTTGTCCACCTCTAAGCGATGCCGGTCAAAAACCGCCTCGAGGCCCAGTTTCAGGAGAGTGGAATGCTCAGTAAAGGTGACAGCTTACAAAATGATCTTTCGTTACCTCGATCCTTTGCGGTTTCACACTCGAACAAATCTCCATTCTCCTGAAACATCTGGGGTGAAAGAAGCATCCTGTTGGGGGGTTCAAAGGACTGGGAGCATCGCCTTCAAGTATTATTCTTTCGGGCTTATGACCGGTTTCACCGGGAATTGCCGAAAGGAGGGACTGAGTATATGGGTGAAGCGGTGATCTATACAGCTCTTCAGATTCAGAGAGCTCAACGATTTCACCAAGATACATGACGGCTATTCTGTCGCAGAAGTAATGAACAACGTTTAAGTCATGAGAAATGAAGAGATAGGTCAGAGAAAGCCTCTCCTTAAGGTCGTTCATTAGGTTAAGTATTTGTGCCTGGATAGAGACGTCGAGGGAAGAAATCGGTTCATCGGCTATTACGACTTCAGGATTTAGAATTAACGCATTCATGATTCCTACGCGCTGTTTTTGACCTCCAGAAAGCTCGTGAGGGAATCTTCCCAACAGATCCTTGTCCAGTCCCACAAGGTTCATACTCTCCAGAATCAGCTCTTTGATCTCTCTCTTCTGCATTCCCATTGCTCTCAAAGGTTCTCTCAGTATCCATTCGACTTTTCCTTTTGGATTCAAGGAACCGGAAGTGTCTTGAAAGATTAGCTGAACCTTCTTTCTGAATTCCCGTTTCTGATCTCTCTTCAGCGAAGTTACATCATCGCCTTTGAAGAGGACCCTCCCCTCCGTCGGTTTTAAAAGCCCCAGGATTGTATAGGCGGCCGTTGATTTTCCACAACCGGACTCACCTACAAGTCCGAAAGATTCTCCTTTAGAAATACTTAAGGAAACTCCGTTAAGTGCCTTGATCGATCCCGGCTTCTTCAGCAATCGGGTTCTTTTCAGCGTGTAATGTTTTCTAAGGTCATGAGTCTCCAGAATACCTCTCTTCATCAAACGTCTCCAGCAAGGAAGCATCTCGCTTTGTGATCATTGGCCATCTTTTTGAAGCCGGGGAACTCTTTCTTGCATCTTTCGACAGCGTAGTCACATCTTGGCTCAAATGGGCAACCGGGAATTGAATCCGCTATTGACGGCACTCGGCCGCGAATGTCGAAAAGCTCTTTGCCTTTTGAGTCTCTCTTGGGTATGGCTTTTATAAGGCCCATTGTGTAAGGATGGGCCGGATCAGTGAAGAGCCTATTGACAGGTGCTTTCTCAACGATGTGCCCGGCATACATAACGTAGACTATTGAGCAGATCTCACGAACTACTCCGAGATTGTGCGAGATAAAAATAATAGAAGAGTTGCTCTCACGGTTTATCTTTCTCAGAAGTTCCAGTATCTGTGCCTGAACTGTGACGTCCAGAGCTGTCGTTGGTTCATCTGCGATAATCAGATCAGGATTACATACGATAGCAATAGCAATAGCTATTCTCTGTCTCATCCCACCGGAGAGTTCGTGAGGGTATTTGTTATAAGTCTGTTCTGGGTCCGGGAGGCCTACCTTGTTCATGATATCCAGTACTTCTAAAAATCTGTCCCTACTGTCGAGAGAAGTGTGTATCATGAGGTTCTCTTCGATTTGTCTTCCTACTTTCATAAGGGGATTTAGAGAGGAGAGGGAGTCTTGGAAAATCATTGATATGTCTCTTCCGCGAGTTTCTCTCGTTTCATTTTCTTTGAGTGAAAGAAGATCGATGCCGGAAAAATAAATACTTCCAGTAGCGATTGAATTATCAGGCAAGAGGTGCATTATTGACAATGCCGTCACAGTCTTTCCGCAACCGGATTCTCCGACTATCCCAACGATTTCTCTCTTCCCTACTTCAAGAGATATCCCTTTGACAGCATGAAAAATCCCTTCTGGAGTCTTGAATGCAATTTTGAGATCTTTGATTTCTAGTAAGGATTCGCTTTCACAATTCATTATCTTTCACCTATTCTCTCTAATATCTCTGATCCCATCTCCTAGGAAGTTGAATCCCAGCACAAGAAGTGTAATAAAGATTCCGGGTGCTATCGCGTACCAGGGACTGACGGTTATGAAGACCTGAGACTCACTCAGCATTCTTCCCCAGCTGGGATTGGGCGGCTGAATTCCAAGCCCAAGATAGCTGAGCGCCGCTTCGGCCAGAACTGCGTTTGCAAATCCCATCGAAGCAGCAACGACAATTGGGGAAAGCACATTTGGCAAAATGTGTCTGAACATTATCCGCAAATTCGAGACGCCCTTTATCTTTGCATTCTTGACGTAATCCAGCTCTTTGTGTTGAACGAAACCGCTTCTTGTGATTCTGGCAAACGAAGGGATTGACATTATGCCGATTGCAATAATCGTGTTTCTCAAGCCTACTCCAAAAACGGAAACAAACATCAGTGCAAGAAGAATGCTGGGGAAAGCCATCATAGCATCGACAATTCTCATTATTATCTCGTCAACTATTCCTCCGAAGTAACCAGAGATTGCGCCGATAAGTACACCGAAAACACTGCCAATCGATACCGCGACTAATCCCACAAAGAAAGCCGTTTGGGATCCTTTCATTATTCTGCTGAGCACATCTCTTCCGAAGTTGTCTGTGCCCAAGAGATGACGCATTGAGGGAGGTTCAAATCGTTCAAGTCTATTGATCTCCGTTACAGGAAAGGGAGTGTAGAATAGACTGACTATCATCATTAACATCAGAATGGAAATCAACACTATTCCAATCCATAGATTCATCCTCCTTTTGTTCATGTTAAACCCTCTGATCCAATCTTATTCTTGGGTCTATAACTGTATATATGACATCGATAAAGAAGTTTATAACAACAATTATGAAAGCTATGTACAAAACCATTCCCTGTACTAGAGGAAGATCCCTGGTCGTGATAGCGTTTATCAGAAGTCTTCCCACACCGGGAAGCGTGAAAACCTGTTCTATTACAATTGCTCCGCCTAGAATGTTTGCCGCTATCATTCCGAGTACAGTGATAATGGGAATCAGGGCATTTTTGAGTACATGTCTCAATAGCACTGAATTCAGGTTCAGTCCTTTCGACAGTGCAAGTTGTACATAATCATTCTTCATCTGATCCATTATAGAGTTTCTAGTGTATCTTATGATTGAAGCAATTGAGGGAAGTGCTATCGCGATGGCAGGTAGAATAAGTGATTTGAACGCTCCATAAGCATCCTCACTCCAAGGAACAAATCCTCCAGGCGATACCCAGCGAAGGACGATTCCAAAGATATAGATCAAGATAATCCCACTCCAGAAAGATGGAATTGCCATCCCAATCTGTGAGATTAATGTGATCAGGATTCCCGGAAGCCTCTCACCGTACTTTGCGCTAACAATACCAAGAGGAATTCCTATTAGGACAATCAGGACCAAAGACATCACTGCGAGAGAAATTGTTACGGGCAATCTGTCGAGGATTAATTCCGATACAGGAACGGAGTATCTCATTGAGATTCCAAGATCGCCCGTGAAAAGCCCTTTCAACCATCTGGACAGCCTAATCTCTAATGGATCATTCAAACCTAGTTCGGCTGACAAGGCTTCATACTGGGATTCTTGAGCATCCACGCCAAGTCTTGTCAACGCAGGATTGCCCGGAATGATCTCAAATGTAACAAAGGTTATCAACGAAACCAGAAGCACTGTTAGAATCATGGCAAAGAGCTTCTTTAAATAAATAAACACAAATGCTTCTCCTTGTTAGCGATAATAGAGAGTCGACATATCTTGCACGTAAAGAGGATAGATCGTGTATCCGTGCAAATTGGGAGCGAGAGCAACGATAAAGTTGGGATCCATAATGTAAACTGCAGCGGCATCTTCAGTAAGAATCTCTTGAGCTCTTTTGAACATAGATGCTTTTTCTTCGACGGCAGTTTTTTCGATAGCCAGACTAATTATGCGGTCGTATTCACTGCTGGAATAGTTGTAAAAATTTCTCGGATAGTCGGAAACATATCGTCTCAATATTTCGTAAGCACTCAGTTTGCCAGTAAGACCGATTATTGTCATTTCGTAATCTCTTGCTGTATAAACTCTGTCCAACCAGACGCTCCACTCGACAAGCTCGATCTCCGCCCTTATCCCCACTCTCTTAAGCTGTTCCACAATTACCTGGGCAGTATCTATATGAAATTGATAGTTGGAAGGCACCGTGATCTTTGTGTCAAACCCATCTGGATATCCAGCTTCTGAGAGAAGCGCTTTTGCTTTCTCGACACTGGGTTCGTAGTAGTCCTCAAGACCCTCTCTGTAATACTTGCTCATGATCGGCGACATGTTTGATCCTAGTTCTGTTCCGTAACCATCTGCTACAATCTCAATTACCTCTTCCTTGTCCACAGCATGGTTTATCGCTCTTCTAATTCTTATGTCATCAAACGGGCTCACCGCGTGGTTCATCGCCATCAGCTGAACCATATTCTGTTCGCCAGTTATTAGATTGTATCGATCTCCTAACACCATTGCCTGAATTGCATCGAGTCTCGGAAGTATCTGAACCTCGCCTGCCAGGAAACTCATTATTGCTGCCTGATTGTCGGGAATTATTCTAAATTCAACTTCCTCAACTTTTGGCAGCTCTGGATTCCAGTATTCCTCAAACTTTTCGATAACAAGCCTCTGACCCGGTCTATACTCTACGAATTTGAAAGGCCCGGTTCCTACAGGATTCTTCTCATGATTCTCGTTACTTTCCGGAATAATTGCCACTATGAACTTCTCAAGAAAGTCAGTGTTGAGTGTACTGAGTTCGACCCTGACAGTCTTATCATCTACCGCTTCAATCTTCGAAACAAACTTCTCAAAATCGGAAGAAAGTCCTCTCTCGCCGTCAGTCCCTTTGAGTCGGTTCAAAGAGTACAAAACATCGTCTACTGTAACCATTGATCCGTCATGAAACTTCACTCCGCTCCTGAGAGCAAATGTGTAGATCATACCGTCTTCAGAAATACTGTAGCTTTCGGCTACGGCGGGTATTACAGTTCCATTGGGATCGGGCTTGAGAAGACCCTCGAACACATTGAACATCATTTCGTAAGTGCCCGAAGCAGCCGCTCTATGTGGATCAAGAAAATCGGGATCCTGCATCACTGCGACCACAATTTTTTGAGATAGCAAACTGGTCACAGTAATAATAGAAAGCATGATTATCAAGAGAATCTTTCTCATTTCATTCCTCCCTAAACAAATCTTTTCAGTCACCTCCCCGGTGCACCAGGCAGGTATGCTTCGATCTTTGTGTCCCAACATTTGTTATTTTAGTCTTTATGGCGGCAGAGTCCTAATGCTGCTTTCAAAGTGAGACATTTGAAATAGATTTGCCAAACGTTGTATTTCAACTATAGTCTAACGCAGATAATTTCATTCTGCTCATCGAAACGATGATCGATATGAGCTCCTGGCTGCGAAGAAGAATTCTCTCTCGTCAAGCCGCCAGATAGTTGAAGGCTTTTGAGCAAATTGATAGACTTCATTCGCAGCCGATGACAATGACAGATGGTTTCGAGGGGAGAATCTTCAGATATCTAATTCTGGCAGGCGGATTCAGAATGGCGAATAGTTGGTACGGTTAATCCAGAATCTATCCCAGTATTACGAAGATGAGTTATCATTTATAGTGCGTTCCACAAACTTTGTCAACTGGAGGTGCCTTTTGTTCAGAAGACAGGCTATTGTCGTATTGTTCGTCATGTCTCTTTCTCTTCTTCTATTTGCCAATCCCATCGATGAAGTTATGAATAAGACTATTGCGTTTGAAGGCTTCTGGGGAGCCGTTCTTGTCTCAAGAGGAGAAGCGATCTTGCACGCGTCAGGATACGGAATGGCTGATATTGAAAGGAATATTCCAAACACTCCTGAAAAGAAGTTCAGAATCGCATCGATCACCAAGCAGTTTACCTCTGCTGCAGTTCTTAAGCTATTGGAAGAAGGGACAATATCTCTTTCAGATTCTGTTGCGAAATTCATTCCTGAATTCCCCAACGGAGAGAGAATCCTTATCCATCAGATGCTTAATCACTCTTCGGGGATTCCAACGATGATAAATACCGAACAACTTCTCGAAGAAGTGGAGAAGTTCGGTGAGGGCAGGAGCCTTCAGGAGGCAGAAATAGCTTTCATATCATCACTGCCTCTGAGATTTGAGCCTGGGAATAGCTTTCTATACAGCAACAGCGCTTATTTCCTTCTCAGTGTCATCGTAGAAAGGGCAAGCGGGAGGCGCTATGATGAATATCTGAGAACGAACTTCTTCGAACCACTGGGAATGAATAATACCGGTTACGATTACAATGAATATGATAGCGGATGGGGTCTTCCTTACTACTCTGATTCCTATGTTATAGATCTCTCACGCGTAAGACCTGCTGACTGGGTCGATAGAAGGCTTCCAGGCGGAGCCGGGGGGTTATATTCCACTGTGTATGATCTGTATCTGTGGGACAGAGCGCTTTCCTCCGGTAAAGTGCTTTCAGAAAGCTCTTTAAGACTAATGCAGAGTCCGTCAAACGAACTCTTCGAGGCAGGCTATGGAGTCTTTATCGGTAACGAGCTTATAGATGGAGAGTATAGAAGAGTTGTATATCACGATGGAGACACGAAGGGTACCTCAACTAGAATAAATCGGTACGTCGACGACGACATTTTCGTGGTGGTGCTGAGCAACATCGAGGGAAGAGACTTCACCGCACTCGCGTACGAACTGGCGAAAGCCGTGATAGTGAACGGTATGGGAACGGATTGATTCGGCGGGTTGAGCGTTTTTTTGCCGGAAGGTTGGAATTAAAAGAACCGCTCTCACTCATTTGAAGAGCGGTTCTCTGTCTTACCGGGAGATTCAATTTGCTAACGGTTTAAATCTTCAATCGGTTTTGTACAGAGCTTCTACAGTCTTTTTTATGTCGGAGTAATTAAGCATCAACTTTCCGTTCTGCGGCCGGTCAGTGTCGAGGCTCGCCTCGTCGACCCAGTAGCTGTCTAGTTCGGCGATAACGCCCTTCGAGTCAACGATGAAAACCCTCTCCTCGCCTGGGAAGCTATAAAAATCGACCAAGCTTCTTTCGTCTCTCAAATAGATATTTTCCAGCAGCGCCGCTTCCGGCTCGACTTGCTCCTTTCCTGTGAGTACCCATAGAATCTTCAGATCTGTGTACCTTCGAGCGAGATCAATGATTCCGTCCAATCTAAACCTTTCGAAAGCGCTCAGAGAACTGCAGTCGCAATCCGAGTATACTGGTTCGACGACTGTCGCAGGCGAGACTTTGCTGAGAACGATCAGGCTAGGGGATCCCTCAAAAAAGGCCGCATTAACACTTGGATCCGTCTGGAGAACACCGGGAATCGGAAGAGCTTCTCCCTTGAGAAATCTCGGTTTCTCCGTCGGAGCGTATCCGTTCTCCTCGAAGGAAACCTTTTTCCCGTCTTCGGAAACTTCGCCGAGTCTGTATGCCTTGCCATTCAAAGAGAAGACTTCCCCATGCAGGAAGATCTCATAAGAGTCGTGGATTAGAGCTATTTCGCCGTCGCCGTCTGTATCGACTCCGTAGTAAACCTGGTCGCTCGAGTAAAAACCTTTGGGGTCGAGCGTGAAGAGTTTGAGCTTTCTCGGGCCGTCTGCGGCCCAGACTAACCCCTCCATGTGCTCGTACAAACAGTATCGGATCTCCAACTCGCCAGTCAATCCCGTCTTTCTGGCTAACAGTTTGACAGATCTTGATTCCCAATAACCCTCGAGTTCATAAAAAGCTTTGACTCTGGTAATCCACTCGTAGGTCGTTGTGTCTTGGTGGGTCTCCTTGAAGTCCGGTGCGATCGTCGGGTCGTCAAGCACATTGCCGTTGTTGTTTGCGTCGATCCACAGGAGGGGGATCTCTCCGGGTATGAGCGCGAATACTATCGGCTTGGCGCCGAGCTCGAGAAGGCCGTACTTCAACCCTTTTATAGATGAAGTTTCTAGAGTGTCAGGTTTTGATTCGCTGAGCGGGACGAGCGTCATTTCGTTTCCGGCCATCCATGGAATCTGTTGAGTCAAGTAGCCTGTAAGGCCGGCGGCAAAGGTAGTGACGAAACACAGAGAAAGTATCAGAAAAAGCATTGTCCTTTTCATAAAATCACCTCCAGTTATCTGTGACATTTCGGAGAAACTTTCTGAGTCCGAACAGGCACATGATGACTCGTAAGTGAAGCAAGAGCCTTCGTAAGGCCCGGTGTTTATGAAACAACCCACCGAACCTTCAACCTCTCCGATGCCGGAAAAGTCACCGCTGGAACTGCAGGACTGAACGAGGAAATAAACGACGTAACAATCTAGATAGAGATGCAATATTACGGCCAGTGGATTTCCGTTTCCATCGAAGTTCGGCGCTCTGCCCGTTAGTACGCAGTCGTATCCCTGATCACCCCTGAAACAGCTTCAGTAGCATCTGATGATATAACAACCCGGTAGTTCGACACGCGTCTGTTTTGTTTGAACCAGATCGTTTGCGAAAGAGACTGAGAGAAGGCAGAGCAGAAGTAGAACTACCGTAAGTCTCATAATACCACCTCCAATGATTGAATTTGGATAGGGCACATGAGTATGTACACCAATAGTTTACCACACTACCACATTGTAAACCAAAGGCAATACAGAATCTATATAAATATATTTCATTATACTGGTGAAGCACTGCTAACAAAGCGATGAAGGCGATCAGGAAACCGAGCTTTTCCGCTCGAGGCGGTTGGAAAGATTCAGCAGGTTCTGATTTTTTTGCGCGCGGATTTCTGATGACGCCATTGGTTCTTGGAAGAGGCTGGATTGTCGCGGTAAGGAAGATGATGGTAAGTGAAATTCTAGGTTGTGACAGGCTGTCAAAAAAAGTCTGTAGAAACACGCATGTTGTTGACCTGGTCTTATATGGAGAGAGTGAAAATGAGCTTAAGAAGGCTATCTCTTGGCGACTGTTCACAAGAGTATGCTAGATTGTGCACTCATATGCTCGACTTTGATTTCCATAATTACTGGAACGGCTTGCCAGTGTGTCCGAATCGAGAAGGTTGCGGAAAACCCTGAACGTTTCCTTTATTAAGTATTAAGGCGAAAGCTTTTTACTTAGGGTTTTCTGCTCCACGTTTGTAATAATTGCTCGATTTGACTTTTAAACTCGTGGTATCATAGTTCAATTCCTTTCCCGGAGGTGTACGATGATCCCAGAAAAGGTGCTGGCTATACTTAAGGCCAACGACCTGGGGTTCTACGAGTTTCCCGAAGGGACGACACCCACGGCCACAACGGCTGCGCAGATGTTGAAAGTGAAAGTCGGTCAAATAGCGAAGTCAATCCTCTTCACTTGCAAAAGTGGAAGAGCTTATCTTGTGGTCTGCCCCGGTGATAGGAAAGTTTCACCCTCGAAGCTCAAGAAGATAGCCGGCGAGAAACCTCGCCTGGCTGATGAGACCCAAACGCTTAGAGTGACAGGTTTCTCGCCAGGTGGCGTTTGCCCCTATGGACTTTCAGGAGTCAAGATCATTGTCGATCAGTCTCTTCAACAGTATGACACTGTTTTTCCTGCTGCGGGGACTTCCGGTTCCGCCGTTGAGACTAATTTCGAAGAGCTTGTAAGGATCACTGGTGCCGAAGCAGCCGATGTCAGCAATCCCATGTCTCAATCGTAGAACACTACCAGTGGTAGCCCGCTGATCGGATTTTCCATGATTTTTGATTTGAGGCCGTAAACCTGCCAAATGATTTCCGGAGTAACGACATCCCGGACCTTGCCTGAAGCAAGTACTCTTCCGTTATTGATGAATAGAAGCCTGTCTGAAATCTCTACCGCCTGATTTATGTCGTGAAAGATTGCTACTGCACTTAGCCCTTTTGCGCGGACGAGATCGGTCGCGATTTTTCCAACTCTTCTAGCATGTCCCGGGTCTAGATGAGTTGTGAACTCGTCCATAAGAAGTATCTTCCCTTCCTGGGCAAGAGCCTTTGCAATTATTACACGCTGTTTCTCACCCCCGCTGAGGGTACTGAAGGGACGATCCTTGAATTCGTATACTTCCGTAAGCGTCATCGATTCCTCAATTATCCTGTAATCTTCATTTGTCATGTTTCCCAGTCCCCTCAGATGTGGATTTCTTCCAAACGAGACAATAGTCTCAACTTTCAGATCGAATGATGGTTCGAAGCTCTGTGGTATGTAGGATACTATTCTTGCCAGTTTTTTTGTTGAGAGGCCTTGAAGGTCTTCTCCCATGATTTTCACAAGTCCGCTCCAGTTCTTTCTAATTCCACAGATAACACCCATCAGAGTAGATTTTCCGCTTCCGTTTGGTCCCAGTATTCCAAGCACTTCACCGTGCCTTAGTTCCAGATCGATTCCACTCAGAACCTCTTCCTTTCCATAACTGAAGTGCAGATCTCTGACCTGTATTGGATCAACCATCATTGGCCACTTCCCTGCTTCTTAGAAGATATATGAAGACGGGAGCGCCTACCAGGGCAGTCACTGCACCGATTGGGAGTTCCGTGGGTTGAAAGAGCGTTCTCGCTATGGTATCGCAGACCACCAGAAAAACTCCGCCGAACATTGCAGTTGCGGGTAGGTTCAGTTTGCTGTCTGTGCCAAAGGCAAGCCTAACCATGTGGGGTATAACAAGTCCCACAAACCCTATCAAACCAGCCGTCGAGACTGCAACTGCCGAAACGATTGATACGGTGAAGAATACCAGGAACTTTATGCGCTCCGGGTGAACTCCGACTGTCATGGCGTGTTCTTCTCCGGCTGCCATTATTATCATTCTTCGGCGAATTGTCGTGAACAAAGCGTACTGGAGAACAATTACCGGAAGCAGTTTCAAAAAATCATCCCAGGTGACACCCGACAGAGAACCGAGAGACCAGAAATGCAAGGTAATTACATTTCGCCAGGCAAATACGACAAGAAAAGTCACCGCCGCGTTGAAAAGAAAGGAGACTATTACTCCGGAAAGAACAAGTGTTGTTATAGGGATTCTCCCACCTCTGCGGGAGATCGCATAGGTTAGGAAGGAAGAGAACAAGGCAAAGACGAAAGCAAGGAGGTCCATGTTCAACGATATTCTTCCGACATCTCTCAAGAACAAAGACAACACAGCTCCAAAGGAGGCCCCTGCCGATATGCCGATAATATATGGGTCTGCCAGGGGATTCTTCAGAGTCAATTGAAGCCCGTTTCCACCTACCGCCAACCCTGAGCCGATCAGGAAAGCTACCAATAACCTCGGTAGTCTGAGATTCACGTAGATACTGGAAGCTGGCCCCGAAGAATCTCCAAAAAATATGCCGAAGATCTCAGTCAAGGAATAATTGACTGTTCCGAAACTTGAGAGCCACAGCATCCCAAGTACGGATGCTGTGGAAAAAAACGCGAAAAGTGCAACACGTTTCAATAGAAGAGCTCCTTCAATGTCTTAACGAGATCCACGAAATCAGGGTTTGCATATGCAGTTAAGCCGTCATAAAGAGGGTAGACACGACTATTCTTCACAGCCGGAAGATCTGCAAATGGTTTGTAAGAAGTTATCATTTTTACCGCCTCTTCCTGCCCACCTTCATAATAATAGGGTACAAGAATTACGTCCGGCTGGGAGTTCAGAACGAATTCAGGGCTGACGGGAAACCATCCGTTATTTCCGCTGTAAGGTGCTCCGACGTTTGCCCCACCGGCATATGCGATCGCCTGGTTCACGAAAGATCCCGTTCCGCAAGTCCAGATATCGCTTACCTCGCCGGCTATCATAACGTATACAACTTTGGGCTTCTCATTCTGTGGAACATTATAGGAGTCTTTTGCGATTTCAAGAACCTCATCTCTGAAGTTCATCGCCGTTATCCGTCCTTTATCAGGTATGCCGAACAAATTGCCAACAACCATGAGGTTCCTGTAGATATCCTCGAAAGAGTTCGGATTCATGACGAAGGTAGAGATCCCGATCTTCTCGAGCTTGGCAACTTCCGCCTCTTGAAAGCCACCAGAGATCATTACCAGATCAGGATCAAGAGAGAGTATCTTCTCAAGGTTGAGAGGAACGAGATTGCCGATCTTTTCTACTTCGTTCGAAAGCGCAAATGGATCCCAGTCGGTTACTCCTACGATTCTGGATGAAAGATCAAGAACCTCAAGATACTTCGTTATAGCGGGAGAAGCGACAACCACTCTTTTGGGAGGTTCATTGATCGTTACGAGTCTTCCAAGATCATCCACGATTTCAAATGCCAGTGATAGAACAAAGAATAGCATCACAAAACAGACTGCCAAAAACCTTTTCAAAAAACTCACCCCTTTTGCAAGGAATTTCACCATCCTTCTGCCTCGGAAGGATGGTGATATCTGAGCCTCACAGAGGTCTCCTGACTTGCGGATCAACCTACTTTCTGCGCCTTCCCGGTTGCCCAGTGGCATGTGCAGAGTTCGTACCGCTTACAGTGGCGGGACCGTACCGGATTCGCACCGGTTTCCCTTGCTGTGAAGCATTGTTTCTGAGAGCTATCTGGAGAAGTATCTATCCAGATCCTCCAGCCTTATTACCATGGATATCGGTCTTCCATGGGGGCATACAAGAAGATTCTTCTTCTTCAACTCTTCAAAGAGAGCTTCAGCCTGCCCTATGTCAAGTCTGTCTCCAGTCCTTATTGCCGCTTTGCATGCTATAGAGGCCAACAGATTATCGAAAACCCTCTCAGGAGTTTCAAGACCCTCCAACCTCATCTCGTCGAGAATTTCCTCGAGTGTATCTATTGCACCCTCCGTTCTCATGACTTGAGGGATAGATACCATTATGATTTTATCATTGTCGAAATTGAAAGTGAACCCAAGTTTCTTCAACGTCTCCTCTCTTGCGATAACCATATCCATTTTGGACCTCTCGAGATTCAGCTCAAGAGGCATGAGAAGATTCTGCGGGGAGATTCTCTTGCTTTCTTTGAGAGCCTCGAAAATGATCCGCTCGTGAGCTGCATGCTGATCGACCAACAAGAGACCGTCCTCGGATTCCGCAATCAAATACCGTTCTCCGAAAACACCAATAAAGCTTGCTTTTGCTACTCCACTTTTTTCCTTGTTTGGTGAACTTTCACGCTTTTCGGCAGGATTAAATGATCTGAAAAGGTGACGATCGAATCTGGACTGCGTATAGGTGTCGCTAGCACTGTTATCGAAGACTTTTTGGTTCCTCCAGGAGTGTTTGAAGCCGTGATCACTTAATCCGTGATCCTGATAAATCTCTGAGATATCTTTCCGTTCCTCCGAACTTCCGGTAGTGTTATCTTCGCTATGGACTACATTGATAGTGAAATGACCGGCACCTTTAATGGCCGACCGCACAGCTCTCTTTACTTTATCCAGAACGGATGCAGTAGAGGCAAACTTAACTTCGAGTTTCTGAGGATGGATGTTAACATCGACTTGCTGAGGATCAATATCAATGAAAAGAACGGCAAAAGGAAAATTCCCCTTTTGAAGAGTTTCTCCGTAACCCCTCTCGAGAGCAAAGTTTAGTTCAAATTGTCGCACATATCTGCCGTTCACGAAGATGTTTTCGCCCATTCTATTCTTTCTTGTGCGATTTGGGAGTGTAACAAAACCCCGTATCTTTATTTCTGCTGAGCTTTCCGAAACTGGTATCAAGTCTTTTTCGGAAAGCCCTGGATAGATCAGGGCGGCTCTGGCCTCGACCGATTCAAGGCCCCTTGTATCGTAGATTACTTGAGAATCCCGAGAATAAGTGAAATCGATCCCATCGAATGCGAGAATGAATCTCTGAACCATCTCAGTTACCATGCGGCCTTCAATTGAGGCAGATTTCAAGAACTTCCTTCTGGCGGGCGTGTTATAGAGAAGATCGAAGACTTCGACCGCAGTTCCATTCGAACCGCTTAGAGGTTTCTCTCCTGTGATATCCCCACCGGCAATGTCGAGAACCACCCCAAGCTCCTCGTTATCTGAGATGGTTGACAGCCTCATGCGCGACACTGAGGCTATCGTTGAGAGGGCCTCTCCCCGGAAGCCGAATGTAAGGAGAGTATCAAGATCATCTATGGAGATAATCTTACTGGTAGTATGAGGCATAATAGCAACACTTGCTTCTTCTTTGGTCATCCCTCTTCCGTTGTCTTTAACCATTATGTATTCTTTCCCGCCCGATTTGATCTCAATCTCTATAGCTGTTGCACCGGCATCTATACTGTTTTCTACAAGTTCTTTCACTACGGAAAAGCACCCCGTTACGACTTCACCTGCGGCAATCTTCCTGACAACCTCGGACGACAGTTCACGTATTCTCATTAGTTTTGTTCACGCTCCTCTTACGGCGAGCTGGCGCCGTCTGTCGAATAAGATGATCGCCGCAGCGGCAGCGACATTCAGCGAATCTACCGTTCTCTCCATGGGAATCGAAATGAGAACGTCGCTTCTCCCTTTCACCAACCGCCTGACTCCTTTTCCCTCATTTCCAAATATTATTGCCGATTTTTCAGAATATTCGTTTTCGTAATAAGGAGTTCCGTTCATATCTGAAGCGTATATCCAATAACCTCTTTCTTTGAGAGATTTCTCAAATTGCGCCATATTAACTATCTTGATTACTGGGATACTGAAGGCAAGTCCTGCAGAGACCTTTACGACTGCCGGAGTAATTTCTGCAGAGTTGCTCGAAGTGATTGCGATGGCATCGGCACCGGCTGCAACCGACGTCCTGATAATCGCTCCAAGATTATGGGGGTCCTGGATCTGGTCTAAAAGCACAATGGTTGCTGTGCTCTGCCTTTCAAGATTATCAAGGATTTTTTCGGAGTTCACGTATGAGAACTCCTTGAGATCAATTACCACTCCCTGATGCTTCTTTTCTCGGCAGAGACCTGCGAGTTTTTCCGGGGACGTCTCTTCTATTCTAAACCCCTTAGCTTTCGCTTCTTTGGCAAGCTCGAGCAACTGAGTATCGACATTCCTCTGATTGGTAAAGAGTATTCGTTTGATTCTCAGTCGCGATGAGTCGATTCCAAGCAGTTCTTTCAGTACATTTCTGCCATGGAGATACATCAAATCACCCTTTCGAGCAGATCTTTTATCCTGTTGACTCTTCCTTCAAGGAATAGATGACCAATAAGAACCTCGAGAGCGGTAGCCATTCTATAATCCTCGTCGTCCCCATGTTTCTTCGAACCTATTGAATTGTAACCCCGTCTGACTATCTCCCTCTCCTCTTCGTCGAGAAGTCCTTCGACCTCTTCAAGAGCCTTTTTCTGACCGGGAGCGCTGACGTAGTCTTTCACAATATTGTGCTGATAACCGGCCCTCCGATGTGCTTGCGGGAGAGTCTTCAGTCTGAAATAAAGGGTGTACACTGCATCTCCCACAAAAGCAAGACTGTCAAGGGAAAGATCGTCGGGGGCAACTGAGACAGCAAAAAGACTGCCCAAACAGGCCTCGTCAAACTCATTGTTATAGGTATTCATCGATCCTGTCTATGACGCTTTCCAATTTAGAAACATCCTTTCCACCTGCCTGGGCGAAGTCTGGCCTGCCGCCGCCGCCCCCTCCCAGGTCGTGGGCTATCTTCTTTGCGATTTCTCCTGCCCTAAACCTGTCAGTAAGTTTCTTCTCGACCTTCACGACGAAAGAAACAGAATCTTCCAGTTCATTGAAGATCATCACTATGCCGCCACCTTCCTTGCTGAGGAGAACATCTGCACCGTTTCTCAATGCACTGGACGGTGCGTTTTCGACTCTTCTGATAAGCAAATTGACACCTTTGGCTGACAATCTCTTATCTTTCATTAGAGCATCGCCCGAAAGTAGCTTCTCCTTTAATCTGACAATCTCCTGTCCGCCGGACCTAAGTTCGTCGAGTATACCCTGAAGCCGCTGAATTATTACATCCTCAGGAACTTCAAGTACTTCTCTGATCGTCCTCTGTCTGTTGAAGAGATTGCGAAAATATTCAAGCGAAGTGGTTCCCGTAATTGCCTCAATTCTTCTGGTTCCGGCTGCTACGGAGGTCTCCGAGAGAATCTTGAAGAGACCGATCTCTCCGGTGTTGTTTACATGAGTTCCTCCGCACAGCTCTCTGCTGAATCCTTCTATAGTGATTACTCGAACCTTGTCGCCGTATTTTTCTTCAAAGAGGGCCACTACGTCTTCACCCTTGATTTCATCAAAGCTCTTTTCTGCCTTATCGACTGCTTTTGCTTTGAGAATCTCTTCGTTAACCATGTTCTCTACTTTATTTAGCTCTTCTGTTGATAAAGACTGGAAGTGTGAGAAATCGAAGCGCAGTCTGTCAGGTAGAACCAGTGATCCAGACTGGTGAACATGGCCACCAATAGTTTTTCTGAGAGCGGCGTGCAGCAAATGAGTTGCGGTGTGATTTCTCATTATCGCTTTTCTTCGGTCTGTATCTACGATTAGCCTGGCGTGGTCCTTCACCCGCACGGTTCCTTCTTCGACTGAAATCCTATGGACTATCATCTCTTGATAAGGAATGAACACACTCTCAACTCTGGCCAGCGCTGTCTCGGTCTCAATAAGCCCGGTGTCTGTTACCTGTCCACCTCTTTCGGGATAGAAGGGAGTCTTTTCGAAGATAACGTCTCCCGTTTCTCCTTTTTGAAGGGCTTCCACGGCATCCCCATCCTTCAAAATCGCGACTATGGTCGATCTATCTTCAAGTGTTGAGTAACCTGTGAATTTTGAATTGCCAGTTGTTGGAAAGATACTGGAGTAGACTTCGATGTTGCCCAGATACTCCCTGTCTCCCAACGCCTCTCTTGCCCTCTGCCTCTGCAACTTCATTTCTCTTTCGTACCCTTCTCTGTCCAGCCTAACGCCGGTGTCTGAAACGATCTCTTCGACAAGTTCCAGCGGGAATCCGTAAGTGTCGTGAAGAATGAACAACTCGGAGCCCGACAGTTCATTCTTATCTGCCAGAATTGATTTAAGCCTCTTCTCGCCGTTCAATAGCGTTGAGAGGAATCTTTCCTCTTCTTTCAGGATGATTTCCTGCGTAAATGAAAGCCTGTTCTTCAGCTCGGGATAGACGTCCCCCATCTGCTCTGCTACTGTCTCCACAATTCTGTAAAGAAATGGTGAATCACGCCCGAGTAGTGAACTGTGGCGCACAGCCCTTCTGAGAACTCTTCTGAGTACATACCCCCGGCCCTCATTGGAAGGTAAAACTCCGTCGGAAACCATGAATGCAATTGATCTCGCATGGTCTGCAATAACCTTAATCGAGACGTCGGAGACTTCCTTCTCCTTGTACTTAACGCCTAGAAGCTCTTCGATCTTCCTGATTATGGGTATGAACAGATCAGTATCGAAGTTCGAGTCGACATTCTGAAGAATCGAGGTGGCTCGTTCAAGCCCGAACCCCGTATCGATATTCTTTCTTTCTAGATAGGAGAGATTTCCTTCCTCATCCTGGTTAAACTCAGTAAATACAAGATTCCAGAATTCAAGGAATCTTCCGCAGTCGCAAGCAGGACTACAGTTTTCGGGATCCGGGCAGTTTTCTCGGTGACCCCTGTCTATGAAAATCTCTGAATCAGGCCCACAAGGACCCGAAGGACCGGCGGGTCCCCACCAATTATCTGCCTTTCCAAGCCTAACGATCTTTTTCTCGGGAACTCCGACTTCATCTCTCCATATGGAAAACGCTTCGTCGTCATCTAAGTATATTGAAACCCATAAGCGCTCATCTGGTAGAGCCAAATGCTCCGTAACGAATTCCCAGGCCCACTTTATTGCTTCTCTCTTGAAATAGTCTCCAAACGAGAAGTTTCCAAGCATTTCAAAAAAAGTCTGATGCCTGGGCGTCCTACCAACATTCTCGATGTCGTTGGTTCTCACACACTTTTGACAAGTTGTGACTCTCTTATACGTGGAATCGACCTTTCCCCAGAAGATTGGTTTAAAGGGAACCATGCCGGCAACAGTGAACATCAGTTGTGGATCGTTCGGGATAAGTGAAGCACTCTGTATTCTTTTGTGGTCCTTCGATTCAAAAAACTTGAGATAACTCTCTCTTATCTCAGCTCCGGTCATGTATTTCATTAGGTTGGCCTCCTCAAGTCAAAAGAGTAAGGAATATATAGAACATGGGTGTCACAAAAAGAACACCATCTATACGATCTAGCATACCACCATGGCCGGGAAGTAGATTACCGGAATCTTTAACGCCGTGATATCTCTTGAAAGACGACTCCGCGATATCTCCGATAGTGCCAAATACTGATACTACAATCGCCAGAACCATGAAATGGGGTATCCCGAGATCGGGTCCATTGTAGAGTCCCACAAACTTACTTATGGAGACGAAAAGCAGCATGAAGAAAAGAGTGGTCACATATCCTCCGATTACACCTTCAAGACTCTTCTTAGGGCTATAACTTGGAGATATTCTGATGCGACCGAAGCGTTTTCCGAAGAAATACGCTCCTGTATCAAAGAGCCATACAGACGTAAGCGCCATCAGTGCCATCGAAGCGCCAAATCCAAGATAGATATGATAAAAGAATGCAAGATCGAAGCCCACATAAATCAACGAAAAAACGGCATTCGCAATTATCTCTTTTGCGCTCCTTACATCTGAAACGGTTACTATTACGATCGAAGTCAGTGAAATCACACCAACAGCAAATATCAGTTCCGGTCGAGGCGCCGCCGATTCAACGTTTTCAAATCTGTCGAGAAGTATCCCATATACAACTATTATCGCGGGGGTAACTCCCGAAAGGGCAATTCGGACGGTTTGATGATCGTTTTCCTTCAAACTGAACTTCAGGTATTCGTAGTTCGAGAAGAGAACTACGGTAGAGACCAGACCTATGAAGGAGTAGTAGTTAACGAAACACAGAATCACGAAAGGAGCAACCACAGCAGCTGTAATTATTCTGATATTTGTCTCCGAGATCTTCTTCATCAGCTTAATGCACCAAACCTTCTATTCCTTTTAGAGTACTCTTCAACTATCTTCACAAATTCCGCTTTTGTGAAATCGGGCCACAACGTCCTGGTGAAGGAGAGCTCGCTGTAAACCGACTGCCAGGTCAAGAAGTTACTGATTCTCTCTTCCCCAGAAGTTCTTACTATCAGGTCTGGTTCAGGCACATCGGGAAGATATAAGTTCTCCTTTATGTCCTCCTCCGATACCCTCTGCTTTCCACTTTCTAGAACTCTGTTGACGGAATCGACAATCTCAGCCCTTCCTCCGTAATTCAAAGCAACAATGACATCCAGTTTTCTGCACGAGGAAGTCTTTTTCTCGATTTCTTCGGTGAAGCTCATGAGTTTTACGGGAAGCTCATTCAGTCTTCCGATGAAACGCATTCTAACCCCCTCTTCGAGCATATTGTCAAGCTTGCTGCTTATATAAATGAGCATAAGTTCGAAAAGAAAATCAACTTCTTGTCGTGGACGCCTCCAGTTTTCTGTGGAGAACGCATAGAGTGTTACGTATCGTATTCCAAGATCAGCACACCAATGAGAGGCCGAATCTGCAACTTCTGCCCCTTTCTTATGTCCCTCAATTCTTTCAAGTCCTCTTTTCTTTGCCCATCGGCCGTTTCCATCCATAATGAAGGCAACATGAACGGGAAGTGACATTAAAAGTCCATAATCTCCTTGCTCTTCTTTTCGAAAGCATTGTCCATCTCTTCTATGTACTTATTCGTGAGTTCCTGAATATCCTCCTCAAATTTCTTTAGGTCATCTTCAGTCATCTCTGAGGCCTTCTCCAAATCCCTTGCCTCCTTGATTGCGTCTCTTCGAATGTTTCGAATTGCTATCTTCCCCTTCTCGGCGGTGTCTC
This sequence comes from Mesotoga sp. UBA6090, assembly GCF_002435945.1. Classification (NCBI taxonomy): domain Bacteria; kingdom Thermotogati; phylum Thermotogota; class Thermotogae; order Kosmotogales; family Kosmotogaceae; genus Mesotoga; species Mesotoga sp. UBA6090. Next base: position 30,301 of record NZ_DIXC01000004.1, on the reverse strand, counting down.
TTGCAAGCTTTACCCACTTTTCTCTCTGTTCCGTTGTCGGAATCGGGAAATTGAGTTTGATGTTAACTCCATCGTTGATGGGTGTCAGATCAAGCCTGGAGGCGAATATAGCCTTCTCTATCTGGCCCAGAACGGTCTTGTCCCACGGCTTGATGATAAGAGACCTGTCTTCTGTTGCTGTGACCGTTGCCATCTGATTGATCGGAGTCGGGACCCCATAGTAGTCGACTTTTACGGACTCAAGAAGGGCAGGAGAAGGTCTGCCCGTTCTCATCTGACCATACTCTTCGACGATCTTTTCAACACTTTTCTTCATTCTGCTTTCAGCTTCTTTCAGCAGGCTACTCATGATCTTCCTCCCTTTCATCCGTTTGTCAACGGAATTATATCATGTAAGCCGTTTCCTATTGGCAGCGACAGAACTCCGAAAAGGTTTGTTAGTTGAATTGGGTAGTCTATTCTGGTAAAATCATACAGGTGCTCTAACCATGACAGGAGGTATGTAAATGTTTTCAATTCTTAGTTTCATAGCATATGCCCCAGCAGGAGATGTTGCAGCTCCTTCGGCAGATGCTGGGGCTTCAGCCGGGGGCTTTTCGGGTATTATTATCTGGTTGGTCCTTATGGTTGCTTTCTTCTACTTCTTGATTATTATGCCTCAACGAAAGAGGGATAAGCAGTTCAAGCAGCTGATGGAGAAGCTTAAGGTTGGTGATAAAGTCGTAACGGCCGGTGGAATAATCGGGAAGATCACTATGATAAAACCGGATAGTCTCAGGCTCAGGACCGGTACCGGTACAGAACTCGACGTTACAAGAAAAGCGATTGCCGTTGTGGTGAACAAGGGCGAGAATGAAAAGGAAGAAGTAGAACCCGATGTAAACGTTAAGCAGTAATAGTTTGAGTTATATTCGCAGATATTGGAAGGGGGTGTCTGTCCGAGTCTTTCGGGCGAAGTCCTTATGAGAGCAAACCAAAAACGATTGATCGTTACCGTTGTGGTTTTGATAGCAGCGTTACTTCCGCTGCTCATACCTCACGGTAGTGCACCGGCCGGAAGCAGCTTCCTGGATAAGCTAGCTGCAAACATCAAGTTAGGGCTTGATATAAAGGGTGGAGCTCTTCTTGAGTACCAAATGCTTACTGATGTCTCAGATTCAGAGATGAATGCTCTCGCAGACAGGGTTATAGAGGTCTTGAGAGCAAGATTGGATGCTGCGGGGTTCACTGAAGCGACAGTCGAAAAAGTGACCGCAGGAATTTCCTTTGGAGAGGATATTCCACCTGTAAGAGTACGGGTCCAGATTCCTGGAATAACGGATGTTTCCAGAGCGGAGAACCTGGTTGGAAAAACCGGTAGGCTTTACTTTGCCGATGTTCTTGCGATCGAAACTTCGGTCTCAACTCCCTCGATCCCTGCAGGAATGTCACTGGAGATAAGCAGAAGAAAGCTTCAGGGAGCCGAACCTTACTGGGTGAAGGAGCTTCACTACGGAGAATACACAGGCGGAGTACAGAACAATACCTGGTATTTCATAAGTCCGAAGGTAAGCGTCGGCTCGAGCTACGCAGAACTTGATGGAAGCGTTGTTACCGATGCCAAGCCCCTTGTCAATAATCAGCCGAGACCCGGTCAGGGCAGATTCATGGTTTCTCTGAAGTTTAGCTCCGAAGGGGCGAAGACTTTCAGGGACATTACTTCAGTGAAGTCTACATATGCTGATACAGACATGAAGAAGAGGCTTGCAATTGTCCTGGACGACAGGGTGATTATCGCTCCTCTTGTTCAGTCCCAGATTTCTGACGGAAACGCAGTGATTGAAGGACTGGATTCTATTGAAGAAGCGAGAGAGGTGTCAATACTTGTTGGAAGCGGAAATCTTCCTGTTGATCTTGCATCCTTCAACAAGAGGGTTCTCTCTCCTACACTTGGAAGAGACATAATCAACTCAAGTCTTTGGGCCGGAGTGGCTGGAATAATAATAATTATGATCTACATGGTTGTCTTTTACAAGAAAATGGGTCTTGTAGCCGATCTGGCTCTGCTGTACAACGCGATTCTTCTCTTCGGAATGATATCTTTGACCGGTTCGATCCTTACCTTGCCAGGTATAGCGGGTATTGTTCTGACCATTGGAATGACCGTTGATGGAAACGTCCTAATTTTCGAGAGGATAAAGGAAGAACTAAGGTTGGGCAAGACACCGGAAAACGCAATAGACTCTGCTTTCTCTAAAGTTGTGTGGACTATTTTCGATGCCAACCTGACCACGATACTTGCAGGACTCGTTCTTTATTACTTCGGAACGGGGACAGTTAAGGGGTTCGCCATTACCTTGATAATAGGTGTTTTAGGTGCAATGTTTACCAACATAGTGGTATCCAGAACTGTGCTCACTGGGATGGCAGGAAGTCTCAAGCCTCATCGTTACGTTGAAGTTGAAACAGAAGGGAGAGATGCGAGATGACTTTCAAAGCAGACTTCGTTGGAAAAAGAAAGTATTTCATTGCTCTTTCCCTAGTTTTGATAGTCGTTTCGATCGTTTTTATCTTCACTAAAGGCTTCAATTTTGGTGTGGATTTCACAGGCGGAATCGAAATCAGCGTATCTGTCCCTGATGTTGACATGACTGTGGCAGAGATGAGAGAGCTCCTCAGTGCAGAGGACCCTAGTTTTGCGGCCGCAAGGATAATCAAGCAGAGGCCCCTGATTGAGGAGGGTTCATCTGAACAAAGAAGCAGATTCTCAGTTATCGTCAACACCTCTGAAAGTGAACAGTCGGTGACAGACAAGATATTGGCCGGTCTTGAGAGTGAAGGCGTAAGTGAAAGCAATATTCTCTCTGTAAGCACTATCTCCGGCTATGCTGCACAGGAAATAAGAGGCTATGCCTGGATCGCTGTTATAGTATCCATGGCGCTTCTTCTACTGTATATAACCATTAGATTCAAGTTATCCTTTGGAGTCGGCGCACTGTTGACACTTGTTCATGACGTCATAATCGTTATGGGTTTCTACAGTATTTTTGGAATCGAGTTCAATGCGCCGGTCGTTGCTTCGATCCTTACTCTCGTCGGATACTCCCTGAATGACACAATCGTAGTCTACGATAGGATAAGGGAGAACACCAAGAAGATGAGAGGAAAGACCATAGAAACTGTAGTCAACACAAGCATCAACGATGTAATAGTCAGGTCTATCAACACCTCTTTGACGACGTTCCTTGCGGTTCTCACGCTCTTTATATTCTCCGGAGAGGTTTTGAGGCCATTTGCTTTTGGCATGCTAGTCGGTGTTGTGGTAGGAACTTATTCCTCTCTGTACATCTCAAGTCCGATCGTTATCGAGTGGCTCAAGAGATCTGAGAATAGAGGACATGCTTGATCGTTGTCTACCTCTTGAAAAGTGAGACTTGGTAGAGTATAATTTTCCTTGAGTGGGGACGTAGCGCAGTTGGGAGCGCGATACAATGGCATTGTATAGGCCGAGGGTTCGAATCCCTTCGTCTCCACCAGGCGGGGAACGTGAGTTCTCCGCTTTTTTGTTAAGGTGATCTGGATGAAGAGAATTATTCTGGCTTTCGTGGTCCTTATCGCTATTGTGGCATCGGCTTCTGTCTTTTTCACTGATGATGGGGGAGCCGTAGAGAGAATAGTCGACGTTCTAGAGAGTGCGGAGGAAGAAGTTGTCCTTGTATCATATTCTTTGGATGAGCAGGAGATAGTAGCTTGCCTGAATCGTCTTCAAAAGAAAGGTGTGAAGATCTCGGTGCTGATTGACAGCTCAACCGTGTCGAGAGTCTTCGACAAATCTCCGGAGTTTACAGTTTCGAGCGATATGTCTACGGCCCTTGTTCATTCGAAGTTTCTTGTCGTTGACAGAAGAATCGTAGTCTTCGGAACTGGAAATTTCACCGAAGGTAGCCTCAGAGAGGACTCAAACAGCTTCATGATTTTCGAATCTGCCAGACTTGCCGCATTGTTTCTTGACTATTACAGGGCAATTGAAACCGGCAACTCCAGAGGAATGACCAGAATCGAAAACATGGTCTTCTTCCTATGTCCCTCGGAGGAAGCACGTAAGCGTGTAATAAGTGAGCTCATGAAGGCAAGAAAGGAAATCCGATTTGGTATGTTCGCATTCACTGATCCCCAGGTGCTCGCGGCTCTGAAATTCTGCGCTTCCAAGGGGGTAAGAATCGTAGGGGTGATCGACAGCTGGAACGACGACTCTCCCTTGAAAGACTATCTCACTTCCGGAATGGAAGTGTCTGAATCGACTTCTATTACAGTCCATGACAAAACATTCGTGGTCGACGGCAGAGTTGTGATAACCGGCTCGGCAAATGCTTCTCTAAGCGGCTGGGGGAAAAACCGTGAAATTGTTGCTATAATCGAGTCCAGAGATCTTGCACAAGAGTTCGTGAATCACTTCGAATACATCAGGGAGGTCTCGAAATGATAGTAAGAACGGCGCTCGCCCAGATAAACACAACGGTTGGGGATCTTGAAGGAAACAAGAATAAGATAATCGAGGCAATTGACAAAGCAGTTGCTGTTGATTCTGGAATTGTATTGTTTCCCGAACTTACAGTTACCGGATACCCGCCCGAAGACCTTCTGCTCAATACGGGGTTTCTTAGAGAGAATCTTGCCACATTGAATGAAATAGCGTGCTATACTGCGCGAAGTGAAATTATGGTGGTTCTCGGATTTGTCGACTTTTCTAATGAGATTTACAATGCTGCTGCCGTCCTCAATGGCGGTGAGATAAGGGCTGTGTACAGAAAAATGAGCCTTCCCAATTACTCGGTCTTTGATGAGAGGAGATATTTCTCTCCTGGAAAGCATCCGCTTCTTGTGAGATATGGGGGGACGAGGATCGGAATCAACATATGTGAAGATCTCTGGGTTCCTTCGGGGCCGATAAATGATCAGGCGATTGCCGGTGCCAATTTAATACTCAATCTTTCCGCGTCTCCGTTTACCGCAATGAAAGATAGGACCAGGTCTTCCCTTTTCCTCACTAGAGCCATGGAATACTCCAGTACTATTGTATACTGCAATCTGGTGGGCGGCCAGGACGATCTAGTTTTCGATGGTAGGAGTTGTGTGGCAATGCCGGACGGAAGAATATCCGTGGGAAAGGCTTTTGAAGAAGACTTGATGGCGCTTGATATTGACACAGATGTTTCGACTCGATACAACCTCTTTGAGGGAAAAAGGAAGGACTATTCTATGCAGGTTAGTCTTGAAGAAGTCTCAATCAAACCATTCCACGGGCAGAGTCCTTCAGTATGTCCGGTTATGGAGAATGAGGAACTAGACAGCCGCGATGAGCTGCTAGCTGCTCTGGAGTTAGGGATAAGAGATTACCTGAAGAAGAACGGCTTCGAAAAGGTCGTTCTTGGTCTCAGCGGGGGAATGGACTCCTCCCTTGTCGCCGCTTTAGCCGCAAGAGCAATCGGCAGAGACAATGTTAAGGGTGTCATGATGCCTTCGAAAATAACCTCGGAGGAATCAAAGAGAGATGCACTGGAAGTTGCTGAAAACCTGGGTATAGAAATCCTCGATATTGAAATCGATGGAATCATGCGTGCAGTAAAGAAAACCTTGGAATCGTCATTTTTGGGTACATCGGAAGACGTCACTGAAGAGAATTTGCAGGCGAGAATACGCGGAATGATATTGATGGCTCTGTCAAACAAATTCGGCTGGTTCGTCCTGACTACTGGCAACAAGAGCGAGATGGCCACAGGTTATTCGACTCTTTATGGAGACATGGCTGGCGGTCTCGCAGTTCTAAAGGATCTCTATAAGACGCAGGTCTACAAAATCGCGGAGCGAATAAACGAACTTGAAAGGAAGAGTGTGATTCCACTAAATGTGTTCTCCAAAGCTCCATCGGCTGAGTTGAGAGAGGGTCAGGAAGACCAAGATTCACTTCCACCCTACGAAGTACTCGATCAAATTCTGAGGCTTCATATAGAGGAAGGATTGTCGGCTGAAGAGATAGTTCTTGAAGGTTTTGACGAAGGGACCGTAGAACACTCGCTTCGTTTGTTGAGGAGAAACGAATACAAGCGCAAACAATGTCCTCCGGGTATCAAGGTTTCTAAAAGAGCCTTCGGGAAGGATTGGAGGATGCCAATTACAAATCACTATCGAAATATGTGAGCAGAAAGCGGGACGCCATCCTTGAAGTTTCAGCAGAATCACAATAACGGAATCATTTTTCAGAGCATACAGAGTCATTTCTCTTTTCCTGACAAAAATGAACAGGGTACTCCAATTTGAAATATCTGACTGCTGAATAGATAATCTTGTTGCAGAATCAATGAAGAAACATGCGGTAATTTCGTGTAGCCGGATCTTCAGAACGGGTTTCTAATCGAGCTGTCTCCCCAAGAAGATTATGCCGACCTCTTTGCTGGAATCGCGAACTATCTTGCTGGTGAATTCAACTGAAAGATGCGAGTCGTCGCTTCTTGGGAGCAGTATTCTCTTTTCGTTTGAATCAAAGGATTGCGAGACTGCAATCTCAAGAAAGGATCTGAGGGTTCTTGAGTTGATTTCGTCAGTTCTTCTTCCCTGCTCATCTTTCAGACTTGTATCGAAGAATCTCTCTGCTGCCTCGTTCATGTAGATCAATCTGCTCTCCATATCGGTTGCAACTGCGAGATCTCCTGTACCGTTAAGAAGCAGTGAGTGCAGGTTGTATCGTTCTTGAAGCTCGATGTTCTCGGTTACGTCTATCCCTATCACAAGCTCATAGACATTGTCGTCAACGCGCAGTACGCTTCGTTTGGCTTGTACCGTGAATATCGAACCGTCTTTGCGTTTATGAAGCTGCCGGCCCTTCCATTTACCGGACTTCATCATCGAAAACTGCATTGATTTGGCTTCTCCCTCGTCTTGTACGAGATAGGAGGTAAGATTGTCCCCAATCATCTCTTCAAGATCGTAGCCATGAATCTCTGCAGCGAACCTGTTCAGATAGACTATTCTTCCCTTCTCATCCACGGCAATCGCGATTTCCTCGGCATTGTCCAGAAAGCGCCACTGGAATATCAACTCTTCTCTATCTCTTTTCTGTTTGGAGACATCCATGAATGTTAGCTGAACAACTCTCTCCGCACCGTAAAGCGTCTCTGAGGTGTTGAAAATGACGTAGATCTTTCCGCCCGCCTTAGTCGACATCACGATTTCTCTATCGGTGTCGAATTTCTCAATTCCCAGAATAGTCTGCAAAGCAAAGGGTTCATCATAAACAAGATCCTGCAAGCGCATCTTCTCGATCTCTTCTTCTGCGTATCCCAGTAGACTCTGTGCCACTTTATTACAGAAAATTACGTTCCCATCTCTCTTCCTCAGAATAAGCATTCCGCAACCCATGCTGTTAACGAGCCCCATATACTTCTCTCGTTCAAAATCGAGGGTCTTCTGAAGACGATGCTTCTCGAGCATCGAGTAGACTATCTCTGGAAGATAATGCAGATATCCCGGCCCTTTGAGAAGATACTCTTCCGCTTCGAGAGAGTACTTTGCAATCGATTTCTCTGTCCCGATTAGGCACAAATAAGGAACCGAACCTGAGCGAAGATTCTTGATGATCTCTTCACTGACGTAGTCGAAAATCATTGCGTCGGAGAAACGGCCAAACTCTTCGGACACCTCTTCAACATATCTGACGTCAAAGCGATCATCGAAAGCCTCAATTAACCTTCTTGCATCCTTTTGGCTTCTTCCCACCAGGATTATTCTTGGCTTTGAATAGAAATCAAACACAGACTTCACCCCTGAATAGAACGCACCTATCAAAGTGAGTACCCGTAACATCCACGCAAAAAGAAAAAAACTTCCAAATCCAACCGGAAAAGCTAGGCTTACAGTGTTCTTACCGGAGGTTACAGTCGTCTTGCTCACAAACGCCCTTCAAAGCCTTGCAAAGAGAACTGGATGGCTACAGCTACGCAAAGAAAGTTACATTTTTATTTTAGCATAGATTGTAATGACATTCAAAATTAGTACTGTTCGGCCACGACAAAAAAACAACCGGATTTTCATCCGGTTGAAAAATGGAGCAGGCGATGAGACTTGAACTCATAACCTCCGCCTTACCAAGGCGGCGCTCGACCGATTGAAGCTACGCCTGCTCTGCTGAAACTATGATATCACAGCATTTTTCAAGTTTCAATATCAAGTGTCTTTACTCCACCTTGTCTTTGGCTTTCTTGAGGCCGTTGCTTCATCAAGCCTTCCGACAACTGTCTTCTGAGGAGCCGCCTTGAGTATGTTGGGATCCTCCTTTGCCTCACTAAGAATCCTCTCAAAAGTGTCTGCAAAGTTATCTAACGCTTCTTTAGTTTCTGTTTCTGTGGGTTCAACCATAAGCGCTTCATCTACAATTAGCGGGAAATAGATTGTGGGTGGGTGAATCCCGTAATCAAGAAGCCGCTTGGCCACATCCAGTGTCTTCACTCCGTATTCGGAAACCAACTTGCTTCCTTTAAGAACGAATTCATGCATGCAGAGCCCAGGATAGGCCGTCGGGATTAGCTTGCTCAATCTGGCCCGAAGATAGTTTGCATTTAGCACTGCCATTTCACTTGCTCTTTTCAGGCCATCGCCACCCAGGGTAAGAATGTAGGCGTAGGCTTTCAGAAAGACGCCGAAATTTCCATAGAAGCTCCTGACTTTTCCTATCGAGTTCGGCAGGTGATAATCCAGCGAGAACTTGCTGCCATCGAAACGAACCACTGGAACAGGAAGGAGATCTTTCAGAATGCTCTTCACTCCTACAGGCCCGCTACCCGGCCCGCCCATTCCATGTGGGGTTGAAAAAGTCTTGTGCAGGTTCAAGTGGACGATATCGAATCCCATATCGCCAGGCCTTGCATGACCCATGATTGCGTTCAGATTCGCGCCGTCATAATAGAGTAGTGCGCCCTTCTTATGTGCCATCTCTTGAATCTCACAGATCTCGTTCTCGAAAAGGCCTAGAGTGTTTGGGTTTGTAAGCATTATTCCCGCGATGTTTTCGTCAAGAATCTCCTCAAGGCTTCTCAGATCGACTCTGCCATTGCCGTTCGAAGGGACTTCGATGACTTCAAATCCCGCCATTACTGCCGAGGCTGGATTGGTTCCATGGGCCGAGTCGGGAACGATAACCTTCTTTCTGTTGCTCTCACCCTTGAGCTCGAAATACTTCTTCATCAGAAGCATTCCGACCAGTTCACCATGAGCTCCAGCGGCAGGCTGAAGAGTGAAGCTATCCATACCGGTAATCTCGCACAGGGAATTCTGCAAGTTGTACATCACTTCCAGGGCACCCTGGACAGTGTCTTCAGCTTGATAAGGGTGTATTTGACTAAAACCTTCCAGGCTGGCAATCCTCTCGTTCAGCCGTGGATTGTACTTCATCGTGCACGATCCCAGAGGATAGAAACCACCGTCGACGGAGTGATTCTTCTCAGAAAGTCCTGTGAAGTGTCTCATGACCTGAAGCTCACTCAGTTGAGGAAGAAGGGGGCTTTCCTTTCGAACAGAATTCTCGGGCAGCATGTCTGAAGGCTCGTACCCGTAGGATTCTTCTTTTGGGAGATAGAAGCCCGTTCTCCCCTCGGTTGACTTATCGAATATTGTCATCCTATCGCCTCCAGTCTGCCGGCAAAAAACTCGATTTCCTCATTGAGATTCGCTTCTGTTGCACAAATGAGGCCATAATTCTTCATTTCTTTGCTGAAGCGTTCAAGCTCCAGCGGTCCCAGTATCTTCTCCTTCAGGAGCCCCCTGTTGAATTCTTCCAAGTCACAATCGAACTGGGCCACAAACTCATTGAAGAAGGGACCGGTGAAAACGAGCCTTACATGATCCGTCTTGCTTATTCTTTCCGCCAAATAATGAGCCTTGTCAAAAGATCTTCGTGCAATCTCCTTCAACCCTTCAGAACCTACCATGCTCATATAGATCGAAGCGACCAATGCATTGAAAGCATGGTTCGAGCATATGTTGGAAGTTGCTTTGTTTCTCCTGATATGCTGTTCTCTAGTCTGAAGAACCATAACGTAACCGGTGCGACCGTCACTGTCTTTTGTCTCCCCGATGATTCTTCCAGGCATCTTTCTTATGTGACTCTCCTTCGAGGCAAAAAAACCAAGTCCCGGCCCACCGAACGAAGGAGAGTTGCCCAGTGGTTGACCCTCGCCTACAACGATGTCGGCGCCAAACTTTCCAGGAGCTTCCAGTAACCCTAGCGCAATCGGATTTACGCTGACAATCATCATAGTCTTTTCGCCGATCCTGGTCCTTATCTCGGAAAGATTCTCAATTATCCCGAAGAAGTTCGGATAGCCAAGCACAAAGCCTGCCGTATCCTTGGTCAATTTCTTCTGAAGATCGGCTATGTCGATTTGCCCGGTTTCAGAATCGAAGGATACAGTTTCCACATCTATGTCGCTTCCAAAACAGTAGGTCTTGATTGTTTCTATATACTCGGGATGGAGCGCTTCAGAGAGAAGGATCTTCTTTCCGCCTCTTACTCGGACAGCCATCAGAGCAGCTTCTGCAGCTGCGCTTGCACCGTCGTACATCGACGAATTGGCTACCTCCATTCCCGTAAGTTCACATATCATTGTCTGAAACTCGAACAGCATCTGAAGAGTGCCCTGTGAGACTTCTGCCTGGTAAGGTGTGTATGCAGTGAGAAATTCGCCTCTCGATGCTATTGCTTGAACCGCGCTTGGAACGAAGTGTTTATACACACCGGCCCCTCTGAAGACTGACAGGTCGTTAAGCGTCACATTATTCTTACTGAGTTCGCTCAAATCTCTCAGTACACTGAATTCATCCTTGCTTTCAGGTATTGAGATATCGACTTCAAATTTCTCAGGGATATCTTTGAACAGCTCTGATACGCTCTTGACACCAACTACCTCCAGCATTTCATCGATATCTCTGCTGGTCTGGGGTAGATAGGGAAAACCAGGCATCTTAGCCCTCCTCTTCACAGTGCTTCTTATATGCCTCCAAATCCATCAGACTGTCAAGTTCTGATTCATTGCTCATTTCGATTTTTGCTATCCAGCCTGCGCCCTCGGCATCGTTATTAATCTTTTCCGGCGATGAATCAAGCTCTTCATTCACTTCAATGACCTTTCCGCTAATAGGTGCGTAGATGTCACTTGCCGCTTTCACAGATTCGATAGTACAGAAGACATCACCCTTCTTGAGTGACTTGCCGACTTCGGGGAGATCAACATAGACAATGTCTCCAAGATGATCTTGAGCGTGATCGGAAATTCCTACAGTTGCAGTCTTTCCCTCTACCGATATCCATTCATGAGTTGCCGCATACTTCTTCATTTTCAACTCCTCCTTAACTCTTAGATTTCACAGAACCTCTATAGAAAGGTGTCTTAATGACTAATGCGGGAGATCTTTTCCCCCTAACATCTACCTGTACTTCGGAGCCGATCTTCCAGTAGTCTTTCTTCAGATAAGCCATAGCAACCGATTTTCCAAGGGTAGGAGAGAAGATACCGCTTGTTATACAGCCGACTTTACTTTCTCCATCGAAAACCTCATAACCATGCCTGGCAATGGCCTTTCCCGAAAGTTCCAGTCCCTTAAGCCTGTATTCTGTTCCGTTCTCTATCTGTTTCTCCAGAACGGTCTTTCCAATAAAATCCTTGTCCATTTTTACTGTCCACTTAAGACCGGCTTCAAACGGAGTCGTTTCATCTGTAAGTTCGTTGCCGTAAAGCATGTAAGCCGCTTCAAATCTCAAGGTATCTCTCGCGCCCAGTCCAACCGGCTTCACACCGATTTCGGCACCCGCTTCGAGTATTTTTCTCCAGAGTGGTATAGCAGCTTGAGGGGCGATATACAGCTCGAACCCATCTTCGCCCGTGTACCCCGTGCGAGAAACAATCGCCTCAATCCCATTAACTCTTCCATATTCAAAATGGTAGAAGGGGATGTTCGCCAATCTCACCTGCGATATTTCCCGTAATATCTCTTCTGCACGAGGTCCCTGAAAGGCGATCTGCGCAAAGTCGTCCGATGCGTCTTTGATTTCTACATCGAAAGCACCCTTGTTTTTCTTGATCCACTCAAAGTCTTTGTCTTTGTTTGAAGCGTTGACCACGAACATCACCTTTTTGTTGCCTATTCTGTAGACCAATACGTCATCGACAATCCCGCCGTTTTCATTGCACATTGGAGAATAGACTATGGCTCCGTTCTTCAGAGAAGAGACGGAGTTTGTTATCAAGTAGTCCGAAAATTGAATTGCATCGGGTCCCACAATTTCAATTTCCCCCATATGCGAGACATCAAAGAGGCCGGCTTTCTTCCTGACAAGATTGTGCTCGTTGATTATCGAATCAAACTGCAAAGGCATCTCCCACCCAGCAAAATCGACCAACTTTCCCTTTAGTCTCACGTGCTCGCTGTAAAGCGGCGTTCTCTTTAGATCACTCATCCGTTTTTCCCCTCCCCCTCTCTTGCAAATCTTCAAAGATCTGAACGGCTTCTTCAAAATCATCGTCGGGTATAATAATGTCTACTAAACCGCCTGAACCAAAGTATATGCTGTCGGTGTATGCGAAATGAGAATCCACCAGTTCCGAAAAGATTCCTTCTTTTAGAAGGATTTCCTGATACATTTTTGCTTCAAACTCCGGAATTCCTGACTTGAGGACCTTCATTCGATCACCTCCCGTTTCACCTGAAATTATACACCAAGTAATTAGATTAGTTAACTTCTGGACGCATTTGTGATTGGTGATTTTAGAATCCCAATGTGCTAGAATGTAGTCGGTTAGCTAAGTGCAGTCATCGTTAGGAGGGATAATGTTGATTAAGAAGGTCGGGGTCCTCACCAGTGGAGGGGATTCACCGGGGATGAATGCGGCTATAAGGGCAGCTGTAAGAACTGCCCAGACAGATGAAATAGCCGTTGTAGGAATCAGGAGAGGGTACTCTGGTCTGCTTGATGAAGAGTTCACCGATATGGATTACTCCTCGGTCGGAGGAATAATGGAGAAGGGTGGAACGGTCTTGAGGAGTTCCCGATGCGAAGAGTTCAAGACCGAGGAAGGCAGAGCAAGGGCCGCCGAAATCCTGAGGAATAATCAGATTGAAGCACTCATAGTTATCGGAGGAGAGGGGAGTCTCTCCGGTGCAAAACTGCTTATGGAAGAAAACGGAATTCCAGTTGTCGGCATTCCGGGCACAATAGATAATGACATTGCTATGACAGACATGTGCATTGGGGTAGATACGTGTTTGAATACCTGTGTTGAGACAATTCAGAAGCTCAAAGACACGGCTTCTTCGCATGAAAGAGCTTTTGTGGTAGAGGTCATGGGGAGAAACTCAGGCTATGTTGCACTGGCTTCAGGTATGGCCGTTGGAGCCGAAGCAATAATCGTTCCGGAGCTTCCAGTGGATTATGAATCAATAGCCGATAAGATTTGGAAAGAAAGGAAAAGAGGAAAGATCAACTGCATCATAGTAGTTGCCGAGGGTGCAGCAAGTGCCTACACTGTTGCCAGACATGTAGAACACAGGATTGGATACGAGACAAGAATAACCATCTTAGGTCATATTCAGAGAGGTGGATCTCCAACTGCTTTTGACAGGGTACTGGCCTCAAGAATGGGATACGCGTCGGTCAAGTCGCTTGAAAGAGAAGAGTCAGGAATCATGTTGGCTCTGCATGGTGGAAAGATAGTCGGTGTTTCTCTCGAAAAAGTACTTTCGCACAAAAAAGAACTTGACATGGAACTGGTGGAAATGGCGAAGATTCTCTCATGACGAGGTGGAGCAGTTTGAGAAAAACGAAGATCGTTTGTACAATCGGTCCGGCTACCGAATCTCCGGAAATGCTCAAGTCTCTTCTTCAAAGGGGGATGGATGTCGCCAGATTCAATACAACTCACGGCGACATTACTGAACACAGGGAGAGAATCAGAAGGTTGAAGAAAATTCGCAGATCTATGGATTTGCCACTGACAATCTTGCTCGATCTTTCGGGTCCAAAGATAAGGACTGGCTTATTTGAAAGATCCGCTGTTGAACTCAAAAAGGGGAGCGAGTTTCTCCTGACGACTGAAGACCTTAAAGGAAGCGAGAGTATTGTTAGCGTGAACTACAAGAAGCTTCCCGAAGAGGTAAAACCAGGAGACCTGATTCTTATGGATGACGGCAAGATCAAGCTTAAGGTCTTATCCGTGACAAAGTCCGAAGTCAGAACGAGAATCTTAAGTGGAGGAGTTGTTACTCACAGAAGAGGAATCAACCTCCCGGGAATAGACATTAGCATTCCGGCAATTACAGAGAAAGACAGGGAGTTTATCAGACTTGGAATTGAGGAGGAAGTCGACTATTTCGCACTTTCATTTGTCAGAAGGCCCGAAGATGTCGTGCATGCCAGGAGGGTTGTCGAAGAGTCTGGAGGATCTATTCCCATAGTCTCGAAGATAGAAACGGAACAGGCGCTGAAACATATTGAAGAGATTGCCGAGGTTTCCGATGGGCTTATGGTCGCGAGGGGTGATCTTGGAGTGGAGATTCCCGTTGAGGAAGTCCCAGTTGCTCAGAAGAAAATCATAAGATACGGAAACCAGAAGCGAATTCCAGTTATAACGGCAACTCAGATGCTGGAATCTATGATAGAGAATCCCGTGCCTACAAGAGCCGAGGCAACCGACATAACAAACGCAATCGTAGATGGAACGGATGCAATAATGCTTTCTGGAGAGACTTCGATTGGCAAGTACCCTCTTGAGGCCGTATCGGTCATGGATCTCACTGCTAGATCGGCCGAAAAGTATCTGAAACAGAATCCCGGGCTGCTGAGGTGGACAAGAGAAAAAGTCTCTACTGATGATCACACCGACGCCATCTGCAGGGCTGCGTGGGACATAAGTGAAGAGCTGAAGGTGAAGGTTATTGTCAGTTCGACTTTCTCCGGTCATACTGCAAGAAACGTTTCCGGTTTCCGGCCGAGAGCTCACATACTTGCGGTCACTCCCAATGAGGACACTTACTACAGACTGAACCTTGTTTGGGGAGCGCGTCCAGTTTTAATGGGGCTTGGCAATTCTACGGACGATCTCGTTAAAGTTGCCGGACCTCTTGCTAGACAGCTTAAGCTAGTGAAAAAGGGAGACACGATAATTTTCACCGCAGGTATTCCGTTTGGAACTAGCAACTCTACTAATATACTGAAACTCGAGACGGCATAGTGATGTCCTGAAGGATTGAAAAGTGAGAAAAAAGAGATAGTGCGAAGATAAACGAAAAAACCGGAAGATTTGACGGGATAATTGCCTTCGAATACCCTTTATCTTTCATATTTACGATCATTTAACACAGAGAGTGCTTGAAGAAATCACAATGTTGTTTTATCATTTATTAGCAGACGGTTACTTTGAGTGCTAAACATAAAATTCGAAAGGAGGCTTTTTATGAAAGTAGTTCCCCTTGGTACAAGGTTACTGATTAAGCCTTATGAGGAAGAAAAGAAAACATCAGGTGGTATCGTTCTTCCGGACGCTGCAAAAGAAAAGCAGATGACTGCGAAGGTAATCGCGGTTGGCGAGAAAGTCGAGGATATTGACCTTAAGGAAAATGACAAGGTCCTCTATTCCAAGTATTCAGGCACGGAGATCAAGATCGATGAAGACGACTACATAATCATCGATCAAGATGATATCCTGGCAAAGATCGAGGATTGAAGGAGGAATTAGTATGGCTAAGATTCTGAAATACAGCGAAGAAGCACGAAGATCACTTGAAAGAGGCGTAGATGCTGTAGCAGATGCTGTTAGGATTACGCTTGGACCAAAAGGGAGAAACGTAGTTCTGGAAAAGAGTTGGGGCTCTCCAACGATAACCAATGACGGTGTGTCGATTGCAAAGGAAATCGATCTGGAAGATAAATTCGATAACCTTGGAGCACAGCTTGTTAAAGAAGTAGCGTCCAAGACCAATGACATTGCCGGAGACGGAACCACTACAGCTACTGTTCTTGCCCAAGCAATGATCAAGGAAGGTCTGAAGAACGTTACAGCCGGAGCCAACCCTATCCTTATGAAGAAGGGAATCCAGAAAGCAACCGAGACGGCTGTCTCACACATAAGGTCTCTCTCCAAGAAGATTTCTTCAAGAGAAGACATCGCTTCAGTTGCGGCAATCTCTGCCAATGATACTGAGATTGGCGAACTTATTGCCGAGGCTATGGACAAGGTCGGTCAGGACGGAGTAATAACGGTAGAAGATTCAAAGACCCTCGAAACATACGTTGAATTCGTTGAGGGTATGCAGTTCGACAGAGGCTACATCTCTCCTTACTTCGTTTCCGATCCGGAAAAGATGGAAGCAATAATTAAAGAACCTTTGATTCTCATTACCGACAAAAAGGTCTCAGCAGTTAAGCCGCTTGTTCCGATCCTGGAAAAGGTTGCGCAGGCAGGCAAGCCGCTTGTCATAATTGCCGAGGATATTGAAGGCGAAGCGCTTTCCACTCTAGTACTGAACAAACTTAGAGGAACACTGGATTCAGTGGCCGTCAAGGCTCCCGGGTTTGGTGACAGGAGAAAGGCTATGCTCCAGGATATTGCTATCCTTACCGGTGGCACCGTGATAAGCGAAGAAGTTGGACTAACTCTTGAGAACGCAACAATTGACGATCTA
This sequence comes from Mesotoga sp. UBA6090, assembly GCF_002435945.1. Taxonomy (NCBI): domain Bacteria; kingdom Thermotogati; phylum Thermotogota; class Thermotogae; order Kosmotogales; family Kosmotogaceae; genus Mesotoga; species Mesotoga sp. UBA6090. The sequence continues at coordinate 13,597 of NZ_DIXC01000004.1, read as the reverse complement.
GGTAGTGCCGGCGTTATAAAGGTTAAGAAGGACGACACGATAATCGTTGATGGAAAGGGAGATCCTGAAAAGATCAAGCAGAGAATTGGTCAGATCAAAGCTCAGATCGATCAGACAACTTCCGAGTACGAAAAAGAGACTCTTCAGGAAAGGCTTGCCAAGCTTTCAGGAGGCGTAGCGGTAATTAAGGTTGGTGCTGCGACAGAGACAGAGCTGAAGGAGAAGAAACACAGAATCGAAGACGCTCTCTCCGCTACAAGAGCTGCAGTTGAGGAAGGAATAGTTGCCGGAGGCGGAGTTGTTCTTGCAAGGGCAAAGAAGCCAGTTCAGGAACTCTTTGACAGTACAGAGAATCCAGATATCAAGATAGGTGTCAAGGTAGTTCTCAAGGCTCTCGACGCTCCGATTAGACAGATTGTTGAAAATGCTGGATTGGACGGAGCAGTAGTTGTCGACAAGATACTACACAACGACGATAATGCTTTCGGATACGATGCACTGAATGATGTATATACGGACATGTTCAAGGTCGGTATCATTGATCCTGCAAAGGTTACTAGAAGCGCTCTTCAGAACGCAGCTTCTATCGCTGCGATCCTTCTAACGACCGAAGCGGCTCTGACTGAGAAGCCAGAAGAAAAGTCTCAGCCACAGATGCCACAGATGCCCGAGTACTGATAGATAACGATACTTGAAAGGGAGAGTACGCTCTCCCTTTTTTCTTACCTCTGCTTTCAGATGACTGAAGTAATCTTCATCTTGATCGAAGGTAATCTTTCACCCTAATAATTGCGGTGAATGTATTACTGGTACTCAGTACTCACTCGCACTTCTTTGTAACAACATTTCTTTATTACTGTCTTGCAGCTTACAACTCGGAGCTTGTAGCGCATTTCATAAGCGTCCAGCGTTAGGCGGTTCTCCGTGCTCCAACCCGCAAACTCGTCTGTTTCCTTGAATCAAAAACCCCGGGATTTTCGAAGATGTGTTATGCAAAATTGCGAGCTCTTTTGTGGCAAAATATTGGTATGAGGGATTTCTTTGTAATGATCAAGTGGCGAGGAATAGAAGGATTCCGAATGCTAACCCGCCATGGAAAGAAGGCAGTTATTGCTTCTATCCTTGCGATTGTCTTGGTTATTATGATAGGGATTCCGATAGCCTTCTACTTGAGAGGCTTCCTGATTCCGAACTTCTCCCGTGTTGCAGGCCTTTCCGATCAGCTTAAGGAGCTTACTGGAATTGACCTTAGGCTAATAGTCGTCTCCTTTTTTTCCGCGATAGTATTCTCTATACTTTTGGGTAGTGATCTTCCAATAGTAGTTTCGAATCTTTTCTTCTCCGACAGAGCGGAGATGTTGCTCAGCTTGCCGGTGAAGAAGGCTACGGTTGCGAATGTGCAGCTGCTTGAAGTTCTCACGGCCGGAGGCTTGCCTATACTCCTATTTGCGCCGATCTTCATGGCTGCTTTGAGAGGGCTTGGCTATTCGGGCGGAAGATTCTGGATGGCCCTGGTCTTGTTGTTAATATTTGTGCTTAACACTCTTGCGATAACTGCAATTATCTCTTTTGGAATCGTATTCCTTTCCAAGGGGCGTTTTCTCAAAACTCTTTCTGCCATGATGACGATGGTAACTCTTTTCGTCTTTATATTCACGCTGCGCTTCATGGATTTTTCTTCAATAGATCTGGCACAACCCGATCAGGTGGCCAATCAGTTCGGGGGTCTCCAAGAGCTCATAACATCCGCGTACCTTCCGTGGTCGCCCTTCGTCAGGGCGATTACCGGTGATGTCAGAGATCTCTTGTTATTCATGATTGTTTCTGTGACGATTTTCGCATTACTGGCTTTGCTCGAAATCTTTGTGTATCCTAGAGTCCTCCAGAAGCTAATGACAAGACCTATTGGAAATTCCAAAGTCCATTCGAGGATGAATTTCAGGAGGCACGGCGTTCTCTCAGGTCTCCTGATTAAGGACTTCCTTTTGCTGATCAGAGAGCCGAAACTCACGTTTGCCTTTCTCTACCCTTCATTATTTGTTCCGGTGGTTGTCATAGTGAACCCGGCTCTTCTAAATAGCTTCGGAGTTCTGCAGCTTCTCGGTTTGATCGTTTTTCTGTCCAGCAACTATGCGACTGTCTCATCAACTGCTCTGTTTGCTTTTGAAAGGCAGCTCGGAGATGGTACGTGGCTGTTTCCAATCAATAGGGTCAAAGCTGTTTTGTCGAAATCTCTTGTTGTGAGCTCACTGTACTCGGTGGTTATTATCATTGTCGGTCTGTATGTTTCAGCGAATGCCTCTCAGTACAGAGCTTTCATGATGAATTTTCTGATTCTAATGATTCCAACTGTTTTCACGCTTTCATTGCTCGGGGGCTTTCTTGAAAAGAGCTTCGGGACCAAAGATACAAGAAACGTCTTCAAGGCCCTTAGTCTGTCGGGTGCAATACTCTCCTTCTTGCTGTCCACACTCCTGCCGGTATTCTCTACTCTTCCGCTTACCCTCTATCTCGCAAAAGATATCGGCCTCTTTCTTGGTTTCCTCAATGTTCCGGTTGTCTCTCCATTCACCTGGCTGTTTGGACTGGTATTTCCGCTCTCTCTCTGGGCAGTAATTACGTGGGCATCGTTCAGGTCGCGCTGTGCTATAATTTTGTCTGAATGAGGATTTTGGAGGGATAAGCTTGAAGGTTCAGGACGTAAAACACTTGAGCAAGAAGATCATGGAATCCGGAGAGATACCGCTTCTTTGGGGTCACTTTGGGGTAGGAAAGACTGATCTTGCCAGAGAGATTGCAGCTGAGACGGGCAGAGAGTTGATAATCCTAGTCATATCGCAAATGGAGCCCGGTGATCTCATCGGCATGCCATCGAGGGACGGGGAACGGACTTTGTTCTTGAGGCCCGATTGGTGGCCGACTGAAGGCAATGTGATACTCATGATAGATGAGATAAACAGGGCTCATAGATCTATCAGGAATGCAATTATGCAACTTCTAATAGACAGAAGAATACACAACCACTTTTTGCCCGAAGGATGCTGGATAATGGCCGCAGCAAATCCGCCGGATGAGGAGTATGATCAGGTCGAACTGATAACTGATCCGGCCTTCATGTCAAGGTTCTTCCATATAGAGCTGACTCCCGATCCCGAAGAATGGCTTAAGTGGGCGGAACTCCAGAAGATGCCGGAGACTGTTACCAACTTCATAGGTGAGTATCCCGAGTTTCTTTCAAGAGACACGGTTGTATCGATGCGGCTGGAATTGAGACCGAGCCCTCGTAGCTGGTACAAATTGGGGAGAGTATTCGCAGGTCTTTCAAGCAAGGAGATCGAAAAGTTCGGCTACGTAATTGCCGCCGGCATAGTTGGACCGGAGGCGGCAAGAACTTTCATGAGCAAGATTCAGGGCAGCGAGCTCCTTCCTTCTCCCAGAACTCTGCTTCTTGAACTGGATGAGAATATCCTTTCGAGACTCTCGGAAGGTGATATTTCAGGGACAAGCGCCTCGATACTCCGTATCACAAAGCATCTTTCTGAGATAGATGATTTACAGGTTCAGGAATACTTTCAGAATGTGCCTGTAATCTCGGAAAACCTTCTCAGGATAGGCAGAGTCATCCCGAAAGACTCGTTCTTCTCCGTAATACGACACATCGTTCACCAGGTAGAGGGGGAAAAGGGATTGAAACGGGCCTTCTACGAGAATCTTCTCGAGGAGCTGGCAATGGACCATGATGTTCTGAAATTCCTGCAGAGGAGCGAAAAGGATGAGAAATGAGGAGTTGATGGAAAAGGCTGTTTTCGAACTAGGCAAGGACAGCCCCTTCTACAATTTCCTGCTTCTCTTCATCGACAGAATTCCCTCGCCTTCGGTCAGAACGATGAAATTGAGGGTGAGCTCCAGGGGAAGATTTCAACTTCTGTACAATCCGGATACACTTCGAAACAAACCACTTACTTTTTCGAAGGCGCTTTTGAAGCATGAGTGTCTTCATATAGTGAATGGACACATTCTAATACCTGTCAACAAATCCAGAGAAAAGATGCTCTGGGATATATCCATGGATGCTGCAGTAAATCAGTTCATACGTGAACTCGACGCTTTCAGTCTTCCTATGGATTCTCTTCTCCAGGAGGGTTGCGGAACAGATAATGAGAGATTTTTCGTTGGGCCTCCGATGCAGTATCCGGGAATGACTGCAGAGTTCTACCACGACTGGGGCCTTGACTTCATGAAAAAAAACAAGACCATTGATCTTGAGCTTCTGGATTCAAACATGTCCAGGCCCGATTCACATGAAGACTTTGGAAGGTTTGAACTTCCGAAAGAGTTCGTTGAGGATCTGCTCAAACAGGTGATCTCCGAGACTATGGAGAAGGCGAAGGACGGGATGCCGGAGGGTCTTGAGGCGGTAATGAAACTAGTTCTTGACAACCCGATCCTGGACTGGAGAAACATGATCAGGCGGTTCTTCGGTTCATCGATGCAGGTTGGCAGATACCGAACTCCTATGAGACCTAACAGAAGATATGATGACCAGCCCGGCTGGAGAAACGATTACGCAGCAAAACTCGTTGTCGTAGTCGATACTAGCGGGAGCATAATAGAAGAGGAGTTCAACGCCTTCTTCAGTGAGATAGATGAGGTTACTAGAGTCACAGACTCCCGGGTCTGGTTGGTGCAGGTGGACGAGACTGTTCAGAGTGTCATGAAGTATGGAAAAGGTATGTGGAGAGATCTTAAGTTAATGGGTAGAGGGGAGACCGATCTTCAGCCTGCTGTTGACTACGCTCAGGAAAAACTCAGACCGGAAGGACTTCTGCTTTTCACGGATGGATTTACCGATCTTCCTACGATTTCGAGAAGAGCGTTGTTTGTTCTTCCGAAGAGTCATAATCCAGAGTTCGTCCAAGAGGCAAAATCAATCTACGGACGATCATCGGTGGTGTTCCTTAAGTGACATACTATGCTGGTCCAGAAAGCTATAGAGATAAGCTCAAGGCGGTATACGAGAGTGTTGAAGGTAATTTTCCATCTTACGCGAAACTGGTTGTTGAGCGGTCTGATAGACTTGACAATGCTTTCGGCCATTTCATGACGCTTGTAGTTCAGGCTTCTAAGGGGAATGCACCGGTTCTTTCGGTTTTTGTGGACAGCGAGGGCAGAGGCTTTGTGGGACTCTCCAATTCGTCTCCTTTCGAGACGGCCAGCGCATTGTACAGATTCTCAAACGAAGAGGAAGAACCTATCCATGATGACTTCTCCGATGTCTTCGAAGAGGGAACTGAGCTGGTATTCCACAGGGCGATATTTCAGAGTCCGTTGAAGTTGTACTTCCTCGCTTATTTTGGCAATGAAAGACTTCTTCGCAAAGAGATACTGAAGGATTCTCTCCGTGGAAAGGACTACTTTAGATTACCCGAAATGGTTGATGATGCCCTTCTTTCTATATGCAGAGAGAACTATAGAAGATGGATAGAGTTCGATGACGGGGAGGTCCTAATATTCCCCTTTCAGAATATCTTGAAGATTGCTTTTGGCCCTCCTAAAATAAACGAGAGCATCGACCGTTCAATAATCTTGGAACTTTCAAGGTTATTCAGAATCGAAGTCACGAAGAAGTGCGTTGTTCTCAGGAGCGCCAGCGTTACTCCTAACATGAAAATTGCGAGACCGGTTGCAACCGTCTTCGAAATCGATCTGGTTGAATCCAAGGCAGTATACGATAAGCTTGAGGAATTCTACAAGTTCTACTCGAAATTCATATCTGAGACGGTAGACAAGATGCTGGAATTTATTCACAGAGATTTTCCGCTTGGTAAATAGGGTGGTGTATTTTGGCAAGACAGACATTGAAGATGTTTTATCCGATATCTATAAAGAACATCCGGAGATTGAAGGCCGGGGATCTTATCGAATACTCCGGACAGGTCTTACTTGCAGACGAAAAAACAATCGATAAGTATAGAATGTATGAAAGGCTTGAAGGAACACCCTTTCTAAACCTTTCAAGAGAGTTGATTCTCTTCTGTTTGCCGGTTGAGGGGACAGTCTTCTCTGAGTCAATGAAGATCGAACCCGACGAGCTTGAATACCTCTTCATGTCTGGAATAACGGCAACCATTGGGCTGAATGTTGAAGAAGAAGAAATAACGGCAATCTACAGGCGATTTTCCAGAGTAAACCTTTCTCTGTGCGACCGCACGGCCCTCTATCCACTGGATGTAAGTGAATCCGTTCCGGAGGAAGTGGAGTGCGGTATGAGCATATCTTTGAAAGACGTGCTTCTCTATGTTGATGTCTCGAGCCAGGGAACCAAATTTGGCAGTGATGCCGATGCCGGACTTTAGAACGCATGTTTACTGGGGAATAGCGACTTATCCGGTCTTCATCGTTCTCTCATTGACTGCAATCGAATTCCTGCATGTCTGTCCTCTTCAAGACAGCAGGTCGATAGGCTATGGATATCTTTTGTTCGTCTTGGGAAGCGACGTACCTGATATTGATTCAAAGAGCGCCTTGATAAAGAGAATCTTTGAAGTGCTTATCGCAGGTCTGTTTGCCTGCGTCTTTTACTCTTCGGTGATTTCGCCGGAGATTCAGCCTTTTGTTCTATCATGGCTTAATTCTATGTCTCTTGCGGTTGCGATTTCCTTTTCCCTTGCTATTGCATTGGGCATGGTCGTCTCAAAAGTGATAAATCTTCTAAGTCACAGGGGCTTCTTCCACTCGGTATGGGGAGGATTCCTCTACGGCCTAATCATCGTGACAACGGTGCTTCTAAGATCAGAACTACTTGGGGGCGAGATGAACTACACAGAAGTGTTGTTTCTCGGTGTTGCGGGTTCTGTCGGCTACTATCTTCATCTTGTTCTTGATAGAGTCCACGGCTTTGCAAAGAGGCGGAGAGTACCTGCCACTCAAAATGAAAAGGACAGTGTATGAGCTTAATGTTATGTCCAAAAAAACCTTCTTCCCAAAAGCTAGTCAGTGAAATAGACTCACCATAAATATCACTGACAGCGTTCCTAACGGATGTACTATTCACTTGTTTTTCGCATTCTGCCCATAGTATGCGTCTTTCCCGTGCTTTCGGAAATAGTGTTTGTCCATTATGTGTTTTGGAAGGATGTTTGTTTCCGCGTTTATAAGCAGTGAAAGGCATGCCATCTTAGCTATCTCTTCAAGAATTATGCCGTTCTTGACTGCGTCCAGCACGTCCTTTCCCCATGTGAAGGGCGCATGACCGGCAACGAGGACGCCGGGGGTTTCTAGGTAATCTCTCTCGGAAAAAGTTTCTTCGATTACTCTGCCTGTGTTCAACTCATAATCAGTCTCGGTCTCTTCGGCGTTCAGCAATCCCGTACAGGGTACTTCATTGTAGAAGTGATCGGCGTGAGTTGTTCCGAAGCAGGGAATGCTTTTTCCTGCCTGTGCCCACGAAGTTGCCCAGGTTGAGTGGGTATGGACTACACCGCCGATTTCGCCGAAGCATCTGTAAAGAAGGACGTGAGTTGGAGTGTCGGAAGAAGGCATCAGCTCTCCTTCGACCACTCTTCCTTCAAGGTCTACAACAACCATATTGTCGGGGGAAAGATCGGAGTAGTCTACCCCGCTCGGCTTAATAACTACGAGACGCTCCTTTCTGGAGATTCCGCTTGCGTTTCCCCACGTGAGTTTTACCAGTCCAGATTCAATGAGCGCAACATTTGCTCTGTAGACTTCCTCTTTCAGTTCATGTAGCATAGGATTCCCCCTACCTAGAGATTAGCGTACACTTTCAGCGATTTGAACCTGCAAATTACAGCTTCTTCAACTTGTAGTATAGCTCGTTGTATCTAAGCTCCTTTTTGAACTCTGTGATATCCGTTTTATCGTCAATTACTACTATCTCAATTCCAAACATGTCACTAAGATCTTCAAGCTGTTCCGCAGTAACAGTGTAGCTCATACTTGAATGGTGTGCCCCGCCGGCAAGTATCCACGCGGTCGCTGCTGTTGCCAGATCCGGTTTTGGAACCCATAATGCCCTTGCAACAGGAAGCTTCGGCATATCATCGTCCTGCTTCACTACTTCAAGTTCATTGACTATCATCCTGAACCTGTCTCCAAACTCGACTATGCAGGCCTGGACGGCAGGCCCTTCCTTCGCATTGAATACCAGTCTCGCGGGAGGTTCTTTCCCTCCAATCGAAAGGGGATGCACTTCCAGAGAAGGTGTACCGTCCGCTATGGATTCACAGACTTCCAGCATGTGAGATCCCAGTTCTTTTATGTTCCCCGGTTCGAAATGATAAATGTAGTCTTCGATGAAGGAGGTTCCAACATCGATGCCTTCGGCCATCACTTTCATAATTCTTACTAGAGCCGCAGACTTCCAGTCACCTTCACCTCCGAATCCGTAACCGTCTCTCATGAGTCTCTGTACCGCAATTCCCGGAAGCTGTCTCATTCCGTGGAGGTCCTGAAAAGTGGTTGTGAATGCTTTGAAGCCGCCCTCTTCCAGAAATCTCCGGAGTGCGATCTCTATTCTTGCGGCTTCCCTTATAGATGCCTGAAAGACTTCTTCGGAGACCGTTGATTTCTTGATAGGGTATTCCTCCTGGTACCTATTCACGAGTTTCTCAGCTTCGCTTCTCTTGACTTGTTTGAAGTATCCCTCGATGTAGTCACCAACCGCGAAGCCATGAACTTCATAACCAAAGTCAATCTGAGCGTCGACCTTGTTTCCCTCAGTAACTGCAACATCTCTCATATTGTCGCCAAGTCTTGCAATCTTGAGTGTATGAGCTTCATTCCAGCCGAGCGCTGCCCTAATCCAGTCTTCCAGCTTTGATATGACCTTAGAGTCGCTCCAGTGTCCTGCGATGACTTTGCGCTTGAGTTCAAGCCTTGCAGAGATGAAGCCAAACTCCCTTCCTCCGTGGGCGGACTGGTTTGTGTTCATGTAGTCCATATCGATGGTATTCCAGGGTATCTTCTGCTCGAACTGAGTATGGAAGTGAAGGAAAGGCTTTTCAAGTGATTTCAGTCCGGCAATCCACATCTTCGCGGGTGAAAACGTGTGCATCCAGGCTATTAACCCTATGCAGGCTTTGCTGGAGTTAGCTTCATCAATTACTTTCTTTATCTGATTTGCATCTTTCAACACCGGTTTCCAGGCAATCTTTATAGGAGTGGAAATTGCATCGTTGAGTGCATCGACTAATTTCTTCGAGTTTTCTTCAACCTTTTTCAGTACTTCCTTTCCATACAGTTCCTGACTTCCTGTTATGAACCACACCTCAAGGTCTCTAATAATAGTAATCAGTCCTCCTTTTTGAAATACAACCATTCATCCAGAAAGTTTTGATGTCAGCTAAAGGTTCCAGGTTGCAATCCAGGAATGATTTATCGCTCATACTTCCTCTGTTTGCCGATCTTATTGGTTACAGGTGAGCCGTTGAATGATCAGGATCTCTGTGAGCCTCTCACTCTTGACTATGTTTTTCTCTCAGCGCTGCCAGTCGACAAAACAGATAGTCGGGCCCCTGAGAGTATGGAGCGCCGTTTTTGCCGGTTGCTCTTCCCTGCCAAAGGTGAATCCTCGTTGTTCAAATCTCTTTCATCACATCGCGGACCCCTCACCATGAAGGTAAGTTCTTAATTCTATATCTCAGACCATATAGCGTAAATCATTTCCTGGAGCTCTTGATCTTAAGTCTTCACTTCGTGGACGTACGAGAATCGGCGGAGCTAGTGAAATTAACAGGGTTACATACCCGTCACGACTAAACCGCTGATACGCCTCTCAGCAAACAGCCGGGAAGAAAAAAGTACCTTAACCAGTCAGCTAAAGCAAACAATTATCAGCCAGACTGGGCCTGGGGCACAGATTCGGGCCGAAGTTACGATAAGGCTAGGGGATTGCTGTTGATGCTCCACCCGGTAATGTGTCATCTGACGGGATTCTCGCCTAAGCATCCTGTCTTCCTGGCCCCAACCCCTTTCCCGTTCCTAGTGCAGCTTCCACATTATCTCCTTCGTTTTTTCATAGAGCTCGCGGAAAATCAAGTACTGTTTCTCGTAAACCTTCTGATTTTTGAAATTTGGACTTATCGGATCTCGAAACTTCACCCACTCTTTTATTCTTTCCGGCTTGTCTATCAATCCAACACCCAGCCCTGCAAGGAAGGCATCTCCAAACGGTGCTTCAACTAGACTGGATACCTGTCTCATTTTGTAACCGGTTATATCTGCGAAAATTCTGTTCCAGGCCGCGGATTTCGCAACTCCGCCAACTATCCAGCATTCATCGTCGAGCTTAAGTCCTGCCTTAATTCCGTTTTCTATATTATGTCTGAGAGCGTACCCAGCACCTTCCATGAGTGCCTTGTACATATGTGCTCTTGTGTGAACGAGAGTAACCCCAAAGAACACACCCTTAGCAAAGGGATCCCAGATGGGTGACCTTTCACCCATGAAATATGGAAGCACTACGATTCCATCACTTCCGGCAGGAATCTTTTCGACTTCCATGTCTAGGAGCTGATATGGAGACCTACCTGTCCTTCGTCCAACAGACTCTTCGCTGTCGGCAAACTCTTCCTTGAACCACCTGGCAAGAGCTCCGGTAGTTGCCGAGCCTCCAAAAGAGTAGATTCTTTCGGTATCGTTTACCACGTATGGAAAGCTGACCAAACCAAATGGCAGATCCTTGCCGTCATGTACAGTACCCCAGCAGGTAGAAGTTCCAACCATTGCAACGTGTTCGCCTTCTTCAAGTGCTCCCGCCGAAAGCTGAGCCACGGGGGCATCTATCCCTCCTGATACTACCGGAGTTCCTTCGAGGAGGCCGCATAGCTTTGAGCTTTCGGCAGTTACTCTGCCGACGACATCGCTCGACTTGACGATTCTCTCAGGAAGGTATTCAATGGGTATCCCAAGGGCTTCACACATTTCCTTTGACCAGGTCAGCTTTCTTATGTCAAATACTCCACCGATATTTCCTGCCGAGGAGTAATCAATCGCGTTTTCACCTGTAAGCTGATAAACCATGTAGTCCTTCGGTGTCACGAATTGATATATCTCTTTCCAGATATCCGGCCTGTTGTCTCTGAGCCACATTATCTTCGTGAATCCATAATAGGAATCAACATAGTTTCCCGTAATCGAAAAGATCTTATCCCTTGATATGTTTTCCTTCACCCAGGCGGTCTGCGACGTCGCTCGTCTGTCCATCCAGATCAGGCAAGGGTGTAGAGGCTTCATTCCCCTGTCAACAGGGACTCCCGACCCTCCATAAAGTCCGCTTATGGCCAGTGCAGCTATTTCCTTTTTCTGCACTCCCGACTTCTCGGACACTTCTTTTATGGTTTCGAAAGCCGCCTTAACCCAAACATCTGGCCACTGCTCGGCCCAGTTTGAACCGGGCTTAATGACGTCATACTCTCTTTGAGCTTCTACCAGAACCTTTCCTTTTTCATTTACCATCACACTCTTTGTTCCCTGGGTGCCAATATCACATCCGATTAAGTACATACACATCACCTTCTAGATTTCGTCGATTTTATGCCTTAACCACGATTTTACCTCATCCAGTCCGGACTCGCCGGAGTGGAGCTTCACGCCTTCGAGAAATTTGGATGCTCGCAAGACGGCAAAGATTTTGTTCGCGTGGACACCGGCAACGTGATAGATTCACGGGCCACAAACCAGTTCCTGCTAGACTCAAGGCCAGCTTGATTTTCGATGCTGAGTCCCGTCCTATTTTCAATTGAGGACTCTTTCTCTTCAAGCCTCCGAATGCTTTCTCCTCAGGTCTAGAAAGCTCTCATTACCGGAACTTATGCTCGAGGCAATCCTTCTTCAAAGAGTTAGAGCTTTCCGTCCAGGGAAAACTCGATTACACTTGCCGACATCGAATCGAGTTTCACGGTCATTTTCGGAGAGCAGGAGGTAAGCTCTTTGCTCCAAAGTTTTATTCGTTCTGGATTGTCAAAGTCATTCATTTCATCGGGAGCAGACCCCGTCAATATATGCTGTACGGCCCTCTTCTGGACCTCAATTCCCGAAAGATCGAGACTGACTTCTACATCCTTCTGATAGTAGTTAATAAGGGCAACGCTCAAAATATTCTTATCTTCGTTATAGGTGGCCGATCCATCAACATAGGGAACATCGCTGAGCTTGAAGCTGTTTCGGCCCTCGACGAATGTCTTAGAGTTTATTTCGTAAGTTTCTGAGCCAATCGCCATGTCCAGGACAGTTCTCCCGGTGTGATTCACAAATAGATCAAATGCATGATAGATAGGAGTCAATACCATTTCGTCGCCTCTGGTCTTTATCATGCCGAGTGCATTCACCATTTGCGCAAGATTAGCCATTTGAACTGTATTTGCCATACGATGCATAACAGCGAAGATTCCTGCCGCAAAGAGACCGTCTTTCAAAGCGTAGGGTTCCTCCAGAAGCACAATTCTCTTCTCGGCGCCTTCCCTTTCCGCGCTGATTTTGTACCAGATATTCCATTCATCAAAGGAGATCTTGACGTGATCCAGACGCAGGTGTTTTATCAGCCCCTCCAGGAGCCTCAGCCTCTGTTCACAGTAGTAGACGGCCGCGACGGTCCCAAAGTAATCGTCGCAGCCGTGATACTGGTGGATAGAGATGTAATCTATTAGATGACCTGCATGTTTCAGCACGGTCATGTCCCAGTCGGGATTATCGGCTCCAACTGCGATTACCTTTATCGACGGATCCACACCCTTCATGAACTGAGTGTACTGGCGAAGCTTTTCTGCATACTCGGCAGCACTGCAATGACCCACCTGCCAGGGGCCGTATACTTCGTTCCCGATTCCCCAGTACTTAACGCCGTAGGGCTCTGGATGGCCATTTTCTCTTCTCATTTGAGCGAATTTCGTGGGGGTGTCGAGATTGCAGTATTCGAGCCAGGCAATTGCTTCGTCTAATGTCGCCGTTCCGAGACTAACGGCCAGATATGGTTCGGTATTCATTTCGCGACAATACTCTATGAATTCATCAGTCCCAAATTTGTTTGACTCCACACCTCCCCAGATGTAATTGAGAAGTTGCGGGCGCTTTTCGAGAGGGCCTATACCGTCTTGCCAGTGGTAGGCAGACACAAAGTTTCCGCCAGGCCATCTTAAGATGGGACACTTTATGTTCTTCACGGCGTCCATGACGTCCCTTCTGAAACCCCTCGAATCTGATTTTGGAGATTTCTCGTTGTAGATACCGTCGTAAATGCATCTTCCTAGATGCTCTGTGAAGTGACCGTAGATCATATTATCAATCTTTCCGATCTTCCTAGGCCAGATTTTTATGGATGTCTGCACTTCATTCCCTCCCTGGTAATTAGTTGATCACTCTATAAGCCCACTGCTTTCAATCTCAGTATAGTTATGGAATTTCCTGCAAATGGTATTCGTTCTTGTCGGAGGACGGAGAACCGACAACGGATAACCGTTCTTTTATTTAACTTGCATCTTGGAACTTGCAATGATGCTCTTTTCTGGGGACGGTGAACCGTTGACGGAAAACTGCTCTTAATGCTCTTGATCTTAAATCCCCTCTCGAGAGCTCATCA